>CAZEZE010000272.1:0-4263 GCA_964516445.1 uncultured Chitinophaga sp.
CAAAACAAGACCGGCAAGACCAATACGGCGATCCATGAATTCGTACACCTGGTGGATAAAACCGATGGCAGCGTGGACGGGATACCGGAGTTTTTAATGGATAAACAATATGTTCTCCCCTGGTTGCAACTGATACAAAAGGGTATAAAGGATATTATTAACGAGCAGTCAGATATCAATCCTTATGGCGCCACTAACCAGGCTGAGTTTTTTGCCGTGGTAGCCGAATATTTTTTTGAACGGCCTGATCTGCTGTTAACTAATCACCCGGAGTTATATGAAATTCTGTCGAGGATCTTCCGGCAGTCGGGTCACTAGTGGCCGGTATCCCGCGGTTAAACGAAACCGGTGCCAACCTCCCTTTTTCCCGCAGAAATCAATCCCGGATGATTTATCTCATCCCCAAAGCAGGAACTTTTTTTTAACCTTGTTGATTGCCATACAGGAGATTCTGTGTTAACTTCAAACATAAAACGATTCTTTAACCATTAAATATGTCATATGATTTCCACTAAAAATGGTACGCTTGAAAAATTCATCCAACTGGTGAAAAAGCGTAATTCAGGCCAGCCGGAATATCTGCAGGCAGTAACGGAAGTAGCAAAAGACATTATCCCTTATATTGAAAAACACCCCAAGTATAAAAAAGCGAATATCCTGGAAAGGATCATTGAAGCAGAAAGGATCATCATCTTCAGGGTTCCCTGGGTGGATGATAGTGGTTTTTACAGGGTAAACAGGGGGTACAGGATCCAAATGAACAGCGCTATTGGTCCGTATAAAGGGGGACTTCGTTTTCACTCCAGCGTTAACCTGGGTATCCTTAAATTCCTGGCCTTTGAACAGGTATTCAAAAATTCACTGACCACATTACCGATGGGCGGTGCGAAGGGAGGCTCCAATTTTGACCCCAAAGGAAAATCGGAAAACGAAGTGATGCGATTCTGCCAGAGTTTCATGAATGAAATCTTTCGTCATATCGGTCCCAATACCGATGTACCGGCCGGGGATATCGGGGTAGGCGCCAGGGAAATCGGCTACCTTTTTGGGCAGTACAAACGTCTGGCCAATAAATTTACCGGCGTATTAACCGGCAAGGGTTTTGAATTCGGGGGCAGCCTGATCCGGCCGGAAGCGACGGGTTATGGCTTGCTTTTCTTTGTGGAAGAAATGCTGAATACAGCCGGGGAAAAAGTGAAGGGTAAAAACGTAGTGATCTCCGGCAGCGGAAATGTAGCGCAATACGCGATTGAAAAAACGATCCAGATGGGAGGCATTCCCCTCACCGCTTCAGACAGCGAAGGCTTTATTTATGATCCGGATGGAATCGATGAGGAAAAACTTGGTTTTATCATGGACCTGAAAAATGAAAAGCGTGGAAGGATCTCCGTTTATGCTGAAAAATATAATGTGCCGTTTTATAAAGGCGAAAAGCCGTGGAAGATTCCCTGTGATATTGCGCTTCCCTGCGCCGTTCAAAATGAACTGGATGAAACCGATGCAAAAATGCTGGTGAAAAAAGGGTGTAAACTGGTAGCAGAAGGGGCCAATATGCCCTGCACCATGGAGGCGATAGAAGTATTCCAAAAAAAGGGTGTCTTATATGCACCGGGCAAAGCCGCCAATGCGGGTGGTGTGGCTACTTCAGGTTTGGAAATGTCACAAAATTCGATCCGCCTTTCCTGGACCCGTGATGAAGTGGAAAGTAAACTCCGGCAAATCATGCAAAAGATACATAAGCAATGCACCAGGCACGGCAAAAAAGAAGATGGCACGGTTGATTATATGAAAGGAGCCAATATTGCCGGCTTTGTCAGGGTTGCCGATGCCATGCTGGCGGAAGGACATGTATAAGTAAAAACAACCATTGGAGTTATACGAACTGCTGGTGAAGATCTTCCGGCAAAGGGCAATGGACAATTGGCAATTAGCAATGTGCAATTAGCAATGGGTTTCCGATATTGTAATATTGTTTCTCAGACCAGCCTGCGTAAACGCCCCGGCCTCAGAAAAATGGCGTTAAGAAAATTACGGAGCAAACCGTCTGACTGCGTAGCAGGAAGGTGGCCGGCGCTGTTCGAGCCCGCTTAGGCCTGGCATATACAAGATCATAGGGGCGAGTTCGCCGGGCACAGGTTTGCGAAGTAATTTTTAGCCATTTTTCTGCAGCCTTTGTCCCGATAGCTATCGGGATTTTTTGTTACTTTTTTGTATCAAGGCAAAAAAGTAAACACGCAGATGCAGAAAAAGTCAGACAGCTTGTTTTTTTGCGAAAAAGCAATTGGCAACAAGAAACAGATGATCCGGGCAGAAAAAGAAAATCTTTATCCCTTTTGCTTTTCTACCTGCCCCTGGCCCAAACAGTCGTAAACCCCTTATTGCCTGACTGGGAATTGGTGGACCATGTAGCGGGATCGGAATCAATGACCGTATAGGTTCCTGCCGGAAGGGTCATATCCGGCCTGACCACCCAATACGCATTTTGAACTCCACCCTGCCCGGTGGTACCGGTCGCATACCAGGGACCAAACTGATCTCCTTTGTTATTGACCAGGGTGATCGTGCCGGGCGATCTTCCGTTATTGAAATAATGGTAGTTCTCGATACGTGAGATAAACGTTGGCTGAGAGAGTACAAACTTCGTCGGACTGGAAGGACCGTTGGTTACCCCATAGATATTGCCGTTATCAAAGATCTTCTCTTCCGGACCAGTGCCCGTGGTTGCCATTCCCTGTTCACCGGGAGATGCCACCCTGGAGCCGGTGATCTCACCCTTCTTATTCTTGCCGGCGAGGATCCTGATGGCAGCATTCTCCTGCCCCTGATCGAGCGCATACTCCTGACCGTTATTTACATTAAAAGAATATTTATAAACAGCCCGGCCGGCCGGGTCATCCTGCATATTGAAACCAGAATACACTTCCGCCAGCCCGTTGCCGGTTCCTTTGAAAACAAGGGTATAGTCGCTACTGGCGGGATAAGCCAGTTCCGTCCAGTAGGTTCCGTCTGCCAGTTGAAAAGTATTGACAGACACACCGGGTATATCCGTACGCAATGTTCCGCCCGGGAAACCGCTGATCCGTCCCGCCCTGTCAATAAGATAAACATTCAACGGGCAGTCTGCCGCCGCTCTTGCTGTCTGTTCGCGATTGGCATATCCAATTTTGATCCGCCTCTTGCGTTCCGAGGCATCCCTGATATTCCGGTAGCCCTCCTGGCTTTTTCCCGGAAGCGACTTGTACCAATTATCTTCGGCGGGGGTCAGCACCGTTTTACGCGGATCGGTATAGCCGCTGCCACCGCAATTCGGGTATTGACCCTTATAATAACCGGAAGATTTCATCCCGTGCGGAAATATTTTCTTCCATTCCTCTATCGTGTAGGATTTGGGACGTTGTTCCGGCCAGGGATCCAGTATGGTTCCCGTTTCCTTCCAGTTGGTGCCCTTGGGATAAATGACCACCGCCTGGTGACCACCGGGTATGATCCCGCAGTTGGTTTCTATCGGCCCAAAATCGTAATCATCCATCAGTTTCCTTTCTGCTTCGTTCGTACTGAATTTCATGTCTTCCAGCATCTTCAGCACTTTCGCCTGGTAGGAGCCGCATACAAATTCATCATATTTATTACCAAACCACCACAGTTTATTATTATCAGGTCCATTACTCACCAGTCCCCGGGGTATCTTTTTTTCATCTGTATAAACCTTCATGATATCTTTTAAGACCGCCACCAGTGATGGCTTCGGCTTATACTTATCCGGTTCGGCCGGTTTGTTCTCTGCCCCCCAACGCTCACTCCAGTCACCCTGCAGTACCACGCCCCTGTGGCCACCGCCCATACTGTAATGGCCATCCATTCTGACGGATATGCTGGCGGTTTTGGCATCTTTCGGAATGTTCACCGTTTGCTGGAAACTTTTTGGGTTGCCTGGTTGCACTTCGTATGTGCCGCTGCTTGATTTACTGCCGGCGCTAACGCTGACGGTGATCGTGCAACCCAGGCCGCCGGCCTGCAGTGTACCCGATATGCCCAGTACGCCTCCGTTTTGTATGCCGGTGATCACAAGACTCCGGGTACAGGTGAAACCAGGTACATCGGTATATTTTGATATAGTGGCCCCGGTAATGCTATAGCTGACCTGCATGCCATTGAAGGGTTCTGCAGGGTAAACACCGGATGACTGGGCCATGATGGCCCCGGTCAGCAGTGCTGATATAATAAAAAGAATTCCCTTTTTCATATGACTTTTTTAATACCACA
>CAZEZE010000273.1:0-4216 GCA_964516445.1 uncultured Chitinophaga sp.
GGTGAGCGGAGTGAACAGGATGCCCGAAAAGACGACGGCCGACACGGCCCCCGAAGCGCCCAGGCTCCGGTAACTGTAATTGTCTTTTTGTTTGGTATATGTCGGCAGGAGTGAGGCAAAAAGCGCCAGCACGTACATCGCGAAATAAATATATTTTCCTTTTTCCCCGAGGATATAGATGAACTGGTATTCCACCCCGGTATAAAAATTGCCGGTGGGTGTTTCCACTTTGGTGCCGATACCAAACAGGTATAGTGCCAGCAGGTTAAAGATCAGGTGACCGATATCGGCGTGGATCAGCCCGCAGCTGAAAAAACGGTACCATTGCCCCCGCCTCACCGAGGGGGGATGGAAAATCAATTGGCCGACGATCTGCTGGTTGTTAAAGGCACTGAAGGAAACCAGGGCGGTGATCAGGATGATGATCAGGGTGATCGATAATTCCATACGGTTGTGTCAGGATACAAATATCGGGGGGAAAGACCGGTTTGAAAAACGGCGGATGGGCAGCGGATCAGGAATGATGGTATTTCTCATTTTTCAGGATGCTGCAGGCCCGGTAGAGTTGTTCCGCGATCATCAATCTTACCAGCTGGTGCGGGAAGGTAAGCCGGGAGAGGCTCCAGCTGAACCGCGCCCGTTTTAAAATGGAAGCATCCAGCCCGTAGGCACCGCCGATCACGAAGACAAGCCGCTTTACGCTTTCATTAGCCCTGGTCTGCAGGAATTCCGCCAGTTCTTCTGAACTCAACTCTTTACCCCTTTCATCCAGCGCCACCAGGTAATCGTCTTTTTCGAGCCAGCCCAGGATCAGTTCCGCTTCTTTTTTCCGCAGGTCTATTTCGCTCAGCATCCCCGCATTTTTAGGAACGGGAATGATATGCCATTCCGTCTTAAAATAGCGCGACAGCCGTTTGGTGAATTCCTCCACCCCGGCTTTGACATAGGGTTCATTTGATTTTCCGATTGCCCAGAGAGAAAGGATCATGAATAAATGTAGAATTTTTGGAGGAGAACTGAAAGATAATAGATGATAGATGATAGATAATAGATAATAGATGAGAGATAATAGATGAGAGATAATAGATGAGAGATGAGAGATGAGAGTTGGGGAGTCCTGTAAGCATTAAAAAACCCCTGCGGGGGCAGGGGCTGTTATTTTTTAATTACCAATATCATCTTATGTTAATAACCGGTAGTGGAAATCAGGGTCTTCCGGTTCAGTGATTTACAATTCATATACTACTTTCAATAAATCACGCCCAACTTTTATCTATTATCTATTATCTATCATCTTTTATCTATCATCTATCATCTACTTAATCTCATAGTCTTTTTTAAACGACATCAGCGTCGACCGGTACAGCATATTCACCGAGTCGGTGGTGGCAGCCTTGTTGTAGTACTGGAACGCTTCAGGCAGGTAATGTGCATCCTCGAGCATGAAACCCATCCGGTAGGATTCCTCTGCCGGGGCTTCGAACCCGCCACCCAGGGCTTTCACTTTGTTGATGACCTGCGCAAAAACATCCTTGGTTACATAGTTCAGCACTTTCAGCTCGTCGTTTTCCTCGCCCTTAATGGCGACCGTCCAGAAATAGGTATTACCGGGTTTGATCTTGGAGGCGAAATTGCTGATGGGGATCTTCAGTTTGTTAACCGAGGTCTTGTAGATCGGCTCGGTGACATTATCGCTGCTGTAAAGCAGGAAATCGAATTCCTTCGCTTCGGCATAGGTCTTCCAGGAAAGCGGGAAATCGGAGCCGCTGCCGCTGTAATTCAACGTGTCCAGCCGCGGATCGATCCAGATATTGTTGATCGAACGGCTTACGGCACCGACCGTATTCATATAGGCTTTGCGGTTGCTGCCGGGTGAGCCGGTCGACTTGGTCATGGAGGCCCAGACATATTTTACATAGTTGGAACTGACGGAACCGTTGGAAATCTTGCAGCTGTCGCCGAATTTGTTCAGCGCATAGGAACCCGCTTTGGTAATGGTGAACATAGCGGCTTCATTGCAGATCAGGGTGGCCACCCCGCCCGATGCGATTTTCAGGGTCGCGCTGTTGTTCAGCAGCTTCCCGACCTTGGCTTTTCCCTCCACGTTGTTCTCCACCACGGTTACATTTCCCTTGAAACTGTACAGCAGGAATTCATTCTGTGCGGAAACGGCCCCGGCAAAGGAAGAGAGCAATAACAGCAACTGGAACTTTTTCATTGTTTTTCATTTAAGGTTTAAGGTTATAAACTTGTTAATGGTGGTGTGGTTTAAACACCGTCCGGTAATTGAATTTTTTATGCATCCAGACCGCCCAGGCTTCGTAAAAATAGATAACGTCCACGGCCATGATGATGACCACCAGGCTCAGTTTCAGATCCACTTTCAACCGGTACTTGTCAAATAAATACAGCCCCAGCCACACGAAAAATATAGCCGAAGCCACCTGTGCGATCTTTGCTACTAAATGAAACCAGATATGGCTTTCCAGGTAATAACGGACGAAGAAAGACATATGCAACCACCCTATAAATATGGCGATCACGATATTAGCCCACAAAGGTAACTTTTTTACATAGTTATCTTCCAGGGCCATCGAAATAATATTGGCGTGCACCACGATCCCGTTCATATCGGGCCATGACTTCCCGTAAAACTTCTCATTCATGGGTGTAAACTTCTTATCCTCAATATCATTGGGGTCGGGATTCAGGTAGGCCAGGAGGGCGATCTTGCCCTGTATCAGGGAGGGTTCAAACTGGTCGGTCATCAGTTTTTCGGGATCCAGCATCATGTAGCGGCCCACCCGCCGGGTATAGTTGATGATGGTTTTATGATCCCCCAGTTTCTTCATTTTTTCATAGGCTTCGGGTTTGTACAATTTCAGGATGGCGGCGCTGAAAGAAGGAAATTCCTCATGCGAATGATGGTCTTCCTTCATCGGGAAAAAAGTACGGATTGTTTCCCGGTCGTCATACGGGAAATTGACGAACCCGTAATGGGCGGCGGCTTCCTTGAAATAATTCTTGAACAGGACCAGTTTGTTCTGTACCGTATCCAGTTCATACTGGGCGGCTACCACCAGGTTCGGATACTTCTGAAAAGTCGAGCGCAACAGGGAATCCTTCGACGGGTCTTTTGGTCCTTCGAATAATACGTCGAGCGCCATCACTTTCGGCTGGTAGGAAGCGGTTTTTTCCAGCAGCATGGCCAGGCCTTCCCGGTCCGCATCTCCGATATTGATGATGACGATATTCGAATCCGGGGCCGTATATTTTGCTTTGCCGAGTTTGGAATAACTGAGGTCATTCATGTCAAAATCTTTCAGCCCCAGCTTGATCGGGTTCAGCGTTCCCAGGTTCAGGGGGATGGAACCCAGCACCACGATAAACAGGAATACCCAGAGCGTGGCGAAGATCGTATCCCGTTCATACAGGTATTTCGTTACGTTTTGGTGTAATCGTTTGGCATGATGCCCCAGGTGCTTGTGAAAGGGCTTGCGCGGTCCCCCTTTTTTGGGTTCCTGTTCGGGATGATGTTCCATGAATCGGCGGCTTCTTTTAATGATAAAATATCCGGCTGACAGGTTGCAACCTATTGCCTTACTGTCTCAACTTACCTTTACTCCTGTATCCGTAAAACACGTTTCGGGACCGTCTGCCCGGCTTTGTCCCTGCGTTTGGCTTCATTGTCCTGTAAATCCGTAAATTAGTGGGCTAAATTTATGCGATTTTTAATTCCCATTGTTACGTGTTTCATGGTATTTATTGCACCGGGAACCCGGGCACAGGCTCCTGTTGCCCCGCCCAAGCCCCGCGATACCACGATCCAGGGTCCGCAGACCTTCGCCATGATCATGGGAATTTCCACTTATAAGTATGTCCGGCCCCTGACCTATGCTGATAAAGACGCGGAGATGTTCCGCGATTACCTCAAATCGCCTGCGGGAGGAAAACTTCCCGACGATAATATTTTCTGCCTTCTTAATGAACAGGCCCTGGCTGCCACTTTTTTCTCCAAGGGATCCAAATGGCTAGAAGCGAAAAAACTGCAGAAAGGCGATAAGCTGTTTATTTACCTCGCCGGCCACGGCGACGCGATCGACGAAGACCAGTTCTTTTACATCGCCTACGACTGCAACCCCGCAGGCGATAAGAACAACTACCTCGCCGGGGGAACCATACAGCTCTATAACCTAAAAAGAAAGATTGCCAAGGA
>CAZEZE010000274.1:0-4213 GCA_964516445.1 uncultured Chitinophaga sp.
CCGTCTTTCGGACTTCCCGACTTCCCGTCTTTCGGACTTCCCGACTTCCCGTCTTTCGGACTTCCCGACTTCCCGTCTTTCGGACTTCCCGACTTCCCGTCTTCCGGACTAATTCTTCAACCACAATATCACCGCCGCCGTAATGATCATATTGATCAGCGCCAGCGGGATCAGTTTTTTCCAGCCCAGTTTCATCAATTGGTCGTAACGGAAACGGGGAATGGTCCACCGTATCCAGATGAATACGAACAGAAACATCGCGATCTTGGCCATCATCACACTGAAACTAATCACCGACAACCAGAAGGAACTCAGTCCCCATGACGCTTCATTCACGAACGGGATGTCATAGCCGCCGAAATAAAGGGTCACCATGATCGCGCTGCTGATAAACATATTGATGTATTCGGCAAAAAGGTAAAAACCCAGCTTCATAGATGAATATTCCTGGTGGTAGCCAAAATTCAGTTCGTTCTCCGCCTCCGGCAGGTCAAAAGGCGTACGGTTACACTCAGCCAGCGCGCAAACAAAAAAGATGATGAATCCCAGCGGCTGGTAAATGACATGCCAGCCATGCTGAACCTGGTTGGCCACGATCTCACTCATCTTCAGTGATCCGGTCATGAACAATATGGCGATCAGCGCCAGTCCCATCGGCAACTCATAGGATACCATTTGCGAGGCGCCCCGGATAGCGGCTATCAGGGAGAATTTATTATTGGAGGCCCAACCGCCGATCATGATCCCGTACACACCCACACTAACGATACTGAACACGAGCAGTATCCCCATGTCCACATCAGCCACCTGCATCGGGATCAGGTTCCCGCCCTTTGTTACAAAAGGCGCGGCCCAGGGTATGACTGAACTGGTGATCAGCGCTGTTATCATGGCCAGCGCGGGTCCGAGTATAAATAAAAACTTATTGGAGGCAAGCGGAATAATCTCTTCCTTGAAAAAAAGTTTACCACCGTCGGCCAGTGGCTGAAAGATCCCGAATGGTCCTGCCCGGTTGGGGCCGTGACGGTCCTGCAACCAGCCGGCCACCTTTCTTTCCGCGTAAGTGGTGTACATCGCAATGAAAAAAGACAATCCAATGATACAGGCTACCAGGATCCCTTTTTCAAGTATCTGCCACCAGTCTATTGCTAATAAGGTCATGTTCAAATATATTAATCGTGAGTCGTGAATCGTGAGTCGTGAGTGAATTCCTACGGCATTGCGAACCACTCACGTCTCGCCCACCTACGCCAGGACTACGGTGGGCAAGCGTCTCACGTCTCACGTTTCTCAAATGTTTCGCTCGTTGCCGGACCGGGCAGCGCGGAAAGATCCACTTTATTTACATCACTTATGCTGTGTATGTCCATCAACAATTTCGGGTCTCGGCCGCCCATCACTTCAGCAATCGTTTCCTTTGGTTTCTGCAAACCGATATAATGTCCCTGCGAGATCACGGAATGCCGGTTGATCTTTGTCGGGCCTTCGATCACCCAGTCGCTGGTTTTCTTTTTTTCAAAACGGCAGGTATTGCAGATCCAGCCGGGTTGGCCGTCATAACTCTGCACTTCGCCCCATTCGTCTTTGCGGGCCGTCACCCTTAACACTTCATCCCCTCTTTCCCATAATACTACTTTGCCGCAGCATTTGTCGCAATCCCGGTGCGCATCCACCGGTTTGGTGAACCATACCCTGTTCTTGAAACGGAAGGTTTTGTCGGTGAGGGCTCCAACAGGACAAACATCGATCATGTTCCCGCTGAAATCATTATCGATCGCCTTAGAAATATAAGTGGAGATCTCCGCGTGTTCGCCCCTGTCGAGTATGCCGTGCACGCGGTTGTTGGTCAACTGGTCAGCTACATAGGTACAACGGTAACAAAGGATGCACCGGGTCATATGCAACTGTATAAACGGGCCGATATCTTCTTTCTCAAAAACTCTCTTGGGGAAATCAAAGCGGGAAGCTTCCTTACCATGTTCATAGCTCAGATCCTGCAAGTGACATTCTCCGGCCTGGTCACAAATGGGACAATCCAGCGGGTGATTGATCAGCAGGAATTCCACGACGCCGTTCCTTGCATCCATCACTTTTTCACTGGTGATATTTTTCACTACCATACCGTCCATGACATTGGTGCGGCAGGAAGCCACCAGTTTGGGCATGGGCCGCGGGTCAGCAGCCGAACCTGCCGCCACTTCCACCAGGCAGGTGCGGCATTTACCGCCGCTGCCCTGCAATTTGCTGTAATAGCACATTGCGGGAGGCGTTACATCGCCGCCGATCTGGCGGGCGGCATTCAGGATGGTCGTACCCGGCTCAACATCGATCGTGATGTTGTCGATGGTTACTTTAAAAAGTTTTTTTTCTTCCGCCATAATATTTCACGCAAAGTCGCCAAGGATCTCGCCAAGGCGCCATTTTATAAATTATTTACGATCCTGTGTATCCCATCTTTAATCAATCGGACATTAAAGTTCACCAATAATCCCAATTTCATGTTTGACAATCTCAGGTAAGTCAGCAACTGTTTATGATGAACTTCTGCCAGCGACTCAACTGATTTGAATTCCATTATCAATTTGTTCCCGGCAACAATATCCGGTATAAATCCAATTCCCATGTCAACCCCCTCATGAATAACTTTTATTCCTTCCTGTCTTCTTATATCGATTCCCGTTTTATTCCATTCAAAACAGAAAATCTCTTCATAGACACGTTCAAACATCCCGGGGCCATACCGGCTGTGAATTTTAAAACATATATCCACCGCAATCTTTGCCAACTCATTTTCACTCATACACTGCGTCTTTGCGTCCTCTTTGTTGTCTTTGCGTGAAACCACTTACGCCGTCACCGCTATCGGATCCGCATAATGCGCCAATCCGAAATTCCTTCTTTGCGCATCATCCGGGTTGGTCACATGCCACTCAAATTCATCCCTGAAGTGCCTGATCGCTGCCGCCACCGGCCATGCGGCCGCATCGCCCAGGGGGCAGATCGTATTGCCTTCGATCTTGCGCTGGATATCCCAGAGCAGGTCGATATCGCTCATCTTTCCCTTCCCGTTCTCGATATTCAATAAGATCCTTTCCATCCATCCGGTGCCTTCGCGGCAGGGTGAACACTGACCGCAGCTTTCATGACGGTAGAATCTTGCCAGCGTATAAGTATGCCTGACCACGCATTGCGTATCATCCATTACTATAAAACCACCCGAACCCATCATGGAACCAGTAGCGAAACCACCATCCGCCAGGCTTTCATAGGTCATCATCCGCTTCTCTCCCTTCGCTGTTGTCAGCAGGAGGTTGGCAGGTAAAATTGGTACGGAGGATCCGCCGGGGATACAGGCTTTCAGTTTCCTGCCGTTGGCGATGCCACCGCAGTATTCATCACTGTAAAGAAATTCTTCCACCGAAATAGACATCTCAATCTCATACACGCCCTGCTTCTTTATATTCCCGCAGGCGCTGATCAGTTTGGTACCGGTGGATTTGCCGGTGCCGATCTTGGCATACTCTTCTCCGCCATCATTGATGATAGGAACAACAGCAGCGATCGTCTCCACATTATTGACCACGGTGGGGCAATCCCACAAACCTTTTACAGCCGGGAAGGGAGGTTTGATGCGTGGATTACCTCTTTTCCCCTCGAGTGATTCCAGCAATGCCGTCTCTTCACCACAGATATAAGCACCCGCGCCGCGTTGAATATATATTTCACAGTCAAAACCGCTGCCGAGAATATTCTTCCCGAGCCAGCCGTTATTCTTTGCTTCCTGAATGGCCTGCTCAAGTATGTCAACGATCCAGGCGTATTCACCGCGGATATAGATATACGAACGGGATGAGCCCAGCGCATAAGAAGAGGTAATGATCCCCTCGATCAGTAAATGAGGAATAAACTCCATCAAATAACGGTCCTTGAAAGTTCCCGGTTCGGATTCGTCCGCGTTCACCACCAGGTAACGGGGCACGCCCTCGGGTTTTGCCAGGAAGCCCCATTTCATTCCGGTAGGGAAACCGGCGCCGCCACGTCCCCGGAGCCCGCTTTTCTTCACTTCGTCCGTCACCTGGTCGGGGCTCATGGTCTTCAATGCCTTTTCCACGCTGCGGTAGCCGCCTTCACGGCGGTACACATCATAGAACCTGATGCCTTCTACATGCGCTTTGTCTAATAATAATTTTCGTCCCATACTCCTTGCGAGGCG
>CAZEZE010000275.1:0-4205 GCA_964516445.1 uncultured Chitinophaga sp.
TGAGTATTTTACTCTGTGAACGCTGTGAAAAAAACTCTGTGTCCTATGTGGTAAAAAAATCTCACTCCCCTACTGATAAAAGTATTTGGAAGCCGTCATTGTTCCCCCCGGCGAACGGGTACTAAAGAGCGAATCGGGTTTGTTGCTGCTGTTATAGATATACACATTGTCCAGCGTAAAATCGTTGCCCGGCGCAACTGTATTGGTCACTACGGTTTTGGTGGGATTGGCGTTGCTGTACAGTCCCGTACGGTTCAGGAGTATGGCCTCATTCACAATAACCAGCGGGCTGAGCTTTGTATCAAAGGTATATTTCTGCAAAGCCACCGGGGAAAGGGGTCCGCCGGGAGCGCTCACGGCCTCCTGCATCACCGAATCCAGGTTGGCGCCATTGGAAGAATAATAATAATTGTTTTTCAGGGCCAGCATGGGTGGCAGCGGTATCGGCAAACCGGTTGTTTGCAGGTAATGCGCATCACTGGTTATCCTTCCGCCTGCATCATAGGTATACACCGCACTGTCGTTGATAGTAAAACCCATTATGGTCGTGCCAAAAACCGACGAAGTGTACCTGGATGTACCGCTGTTATAATTATATCTTGTTACTATGCTGTCTACCCCGAGTAAAATGAGGGCGGAGGATTTTTGAACGGCTTTGGTTATCACCCCTGCGGAATTACGGGTGATCAGCAGGTCATTGTCGACGCTGGTACCCGCCGCGACACCGATCGTTTTTTCCCTGACCAGCCTGCCAGAGGCATCATAGCTGTAATCCACCTGCGTGGAGTCAGTTGCTCCCGATTTTGACTTTACCTTTATCAAGCGCGCCGAGGCGGTAACAGTACCGGTACCCCAGTCGATCTCCTTCTGGCAGGAAATGACCAGGAGAACAAGCAGCCCTGCCGGAAGAATGAATTTCATTTTCATATGTGTTTATATTTCCAGTAAAGTTTTAACAGGGTCCTTCCCCATCAGCAATTGTTCCGGGTTCTCCAGTAATTCTTTCACGCGTACCAGGAAACTCACCGATTCCCTGCCATCGACAATTCGGTGATCATAACTCAGCGCCAGGTACATCATCGGCCGCACCACTACCTGCCCGTTCACTACCATCGCCCTGTCCTGTATCTTATGCATTCCCAAAATGGCGCTTTGCGGGATATTTATGATGGGCGTACTCATCAGCGAACCAAATACACCGCCATTGGTGATGGTAAAGGTACCGCCGGTGAGGTCTTCAGTGGTCAGTTTGCTGTCCCTTGCCCTGGCAGCCAGTTCCACCACTTTTTTCTCTATCTCCGCCATGCTGAGACTTTCCACATTCCGTATCACCGGAACGGTTAGTCCCCTTGGTGTACTCACCGCGATACTGATATCCGCGTAATCATGGTATAATAACTGGTCGCCGTCGATATAAGCATTCACCGAGGGCCATTCGGAAAGCGCGATGGCGCAGGCCTTGGTAAAGAAACTCATGAAACCCAATCCCACCCCGTGCAGCTCCTTGAATTTATCCTTGTACTTGTTACGGATATCCATGATCCGGCCCATGTCCACTTCATTGAACGTGGTGAGCATGGCCGTTGTATTCTTTGCTTCCACCAGTCGCCTCGAGATCGTTTTACGCAGGTTGCTCATCTTTTCGGCCCTTACATTGCGACTGAAAAGTTCTGAACCGTTAAAAGCTTTTTTGCCGGGATTTGATAAAGCGGCCAGCACATCGTCCTTTAATATTTTACCGGCCGGACCCGTAGGGGTAACTGTTTTGGGATCCACTTTTTTATCAGCTAAGATGGCAGAGGCAACCGGGCTTGCCTTGATACCTGTTTCCGCGGCCGGTTCCTCAGCAGGAACAAAGGTTACGGTTGCCGCTTTCGCTGTTTCCTTTTTCTTTGAAGTTTCCTTTTTTTCCGCGGGCTTTTCTTCCGCCTTTGCGGCGCCGTTGCCTGAGGGTTTGGCCGCCTTATCATCGATACTGGCTAAAAGGTCGCCGATCTTAATGGTATCGCCTTCCTTGATATCACCCAGCTTTATCACGCCGGACTGTTCCGCATTCACTTCGAAAGTCGCCTTTTCGCTTTCCAGTTCGGCGATCACTTCATCCCGCTCCACGTATTCACCGTCTTGTTTATTCCATTTCAGCAGTGTCACTTCACTGATGGATTCACCCACTGCCGGAACTTTTATATCTATCATAGAAGCGAATTTCGGTTTTAAATGCTAAATGCGGTTTCAATTATTTCTGCCTGCTCCTGCAGGTGTACCTTGTTATACCCCGTGGCCGTCGAAGCGGAAGCCTGCCGGCTGATGAGCCCGAAATTGAGCGAGCGCAGGTTCATCTGCAGGAAGGAAGCGGCACCCATATTCATGGGTTCTTCCTGCACCCAGAACCAGGTGGCGTTCGCATATTTCTTTTGCAGGGCATCCAGTTGTTTATAAGGCAGCGGGTAGATCTGTTCCAGTCTCAGGATCGCGATATCATCCCGCTTTTCTTTTTTCCGGCGCTCATCCAGGTCAAAATACATTTTCCCGCTGCAGAACAATACTTTTTTCACATTGGCGGGATTCGCTGCCATATCGTCGATCAGCTCCCTGAAACCGCCGGTAGTAAACTCCTCCATGGAAGAATAACTGCCGGCATGCCGCAGGTTGGCCTTGGGTGAAAAATTCACGAGAGGTTTGCGGAAGGGCCAGGCAAGCTGGCGGCGCAGCGCGTGAAAGAAGTTGGCCGAAGTGGTGATATTGGTCACCACCATGTTCTGTTCCGCGCACAATTGTAAAAAACGTTCCATCCTCGCGCTGCTGTGTTCCGGTCCCTGTCCTTCATAGCCATGCGGCAGTAAAAGGGTGACACCGTTCATACGGTTCCATTTCTGCTCACCCGCCGCGATGAACTGGTCGATCGTGATCTGCGCCCCGTTGCCAAAATCGCCGAACTGTGCTTCCCAGAGAACGAGCGCATTGGGATTGGCGAGGGCATAGCCGTATTCAAAACCAAGTACACCGTATTCACTTAATAAAGAATTATAGATCCTGAATTTGCCGGCTGCCCCGGGTATATGGGAAAGCCTGTTATAAGGTTTATCGGTATTCTCATCGCGCAGCACCGCATGACGATGCGAAAAAGTGCCTCGTCGAACATCCTGCCCGCTCATCCTGACATCTTTTCCTTCCAGCAATAAACTGCCGTAGGCCATCAGTTCACCGGTTGCCCAATCCACCTTATGTTCGGTTTGAAAAAGTTTGATCTTGTCCTGCAGGATCTTCTCCACTTTTCTCAATGGCTTGAATTCCGCGGGCCATTGCATCAATGCATCAAACACATTTTTGAAATTATCACTGCTGATAGCCGTCACCGGTGAAATATCAAAATCATCCGGTACCGCCCTGCGCAGTTTTTTCCAGGCCAGCTCGGGAGGCTGGTAATGGTAAGGTAATGGGTTTTGCTTGATCTCATCGAGGCGCTCCTGCAGGTCGGCCCAGAATTTCTTCTCCATTTCCCTTGCCAGTTCCTGCGCGTCGGGTTCACCATTTTCCAGCAGGTATTTGATATATACTTCCCGTGGATTGGGATGTTTGTCGATCAGCGCGTATAAATGCGGCTGCGTGAATTTGGGGTCATCGCCTTCGTTATGCCCGTGACGACGGTAGCAAACCATATCAATGAAAACATCCGAGTTGAATTCCTGCCGGTAGCGGGTAGCGATCTCCGCGCATTTGATCACGGCTTCGGGATCGTCGCCGTTCACGTGAAAGACCGGCGCCTGGATCGCAGCCGCCAGGGATGTACAATAATCAGAACTCCTGGCGTCATCGAAATCGGTGGTAAATCCGATCTGGTTGTTGATTACAAAATGTATGGTGCCGCCGGTATAATAACCTTTCAGGTAACTCATCTGCAGCACTTCGTACACGATGCCCTGTCCCGCGATAGAGGCATCGCCGTGGATGAGGATGGGAAGTATCTTGTCGAAATTGCTGTGATACATGATATCGGCCTTGGCCCGGGAGAAACCCACGACCACGGGGTTGACCGCTTCGAGGTGGGAAGGATTGGGCATCAGTTTGAGGTGAACCGTTTTATCGCTCAGCGATTGCACTTCACTGCCATAACCCATATGATACTTCACATCTCCGCTTCCCATGGTCTGGTCCATTTTCGCCGTCCCTTCAAATTCGCTGAAGATCTGTTCGTAGGTCTTGCC
>CAZEZE010000276.1:0-4200 GCA_964516445.1 uncultured Chitinophaga sp.
GATCGACTTCCGCCTCGTGCGGCCAGACGGCGACGTGCGCATCGTCCACCAGCAAACGGAACTGGTATTTTTCCTTCATTGCGGCGATCTCCCTGAGCTTGCCCTGGTCGCCCGCCATGCCAAAAACCCCTTCCGTAATGACGAGTATGCCACCGGCTTTTTGTTTTTCAATCAGCGCCGTAGCCCGCTGCAGTTGTTTTTCGCAATCGGCCATATCGTTATGCTTGAATACATAACGGTGACCGGGGTGTAGACGGAGCCCGTCAATGATGCAGGCATGGCTTTCGGCATCATAAACGATCACATCGTGACGGCCGCAGAGCACATCTATGATGCTTACCATTCCCTGGTAACCGTAGTTGAGCAGTATAGCATCTTCTTTATGTTCAAATACAGCCAGTTCTTTTTCCAGTTGTTCGTGCAGGTTGCTGTTCCCGCTCATCATCCGGGCGCCCATGGGGTAGGCGAGGCCGTATTGTTTAGCACCTTCAGCATCGGCTTTTCTTACTTCCGGGTGGTTGGCCAGTCCCAGGTAATTGTTCAGGCTCCATACGATAACATCCTTACCGCGGAATTTCATGCGGCTGCTTATATCCCCTTCCAGTTTGGGGAATGCAAAATAACCATGCGCTCTTTCGCGGTGCTGGCCGATGGGGCCCTGGTGTTTCAGGAGTCGTTCGAAAATATCCGGCATATGATTCAGAATTTGAACGTTTCGATCGCAGATCTGACTGAAAGTCAGCATGATGGGGTGCGTATCGGAAAAATAAACGATGCAAAAATAAGGGTTTGGAGGTTATTTATTGTTATGATTTTGATTTTCCGGGTTCTTCAAAACCGAATGCATATAGAAATGATCTTCGATACAGGAAGACATTTTAAGCTGTTATTGATGCCGGACCTGAATTCTTGCAGGACGGAACCGGACTGCGTGACTAAAATTCCCGCATTGCTTCTTAAATTTAAAAAGCAGGAAGTGGAAACTCCCTGCTTTTAAAATTTCAGCACTTGGATATTATCAGCGTTGAATGATAATTTTTTCAGTCCGGATCGTTTTTCCTTTTGCATCTGTTACCCGGAGGATATAGAGCCCGGCATTCAGGTTCTGTACATCTATCCTGGCGGATTGTTGCTGTAACTGCTGTCGCCTTACAACCCTTCCGTTCATGTCAAATAGAATTGCCATCCTTGTTGTTTCCGCTGAATAATTATAAACAATGATATACTGGCTGGCGGGGTTCGGGTATACATCGAGTGTTTTGTCGGTTGTATTCTCCGGGACAGCTCTTGTGTATACGGATCTTCCGCCCGGAGGGGAGTAGGTGAACTCCAGGATACTTCCGGGGTTGGCCGGCGTTGTGGTTACTCCCCCGGTTGGTCCCGATGTGGAACCACTGGAATCGCAGGCAACATAAATCCTGAGTCCATCAGAGGAAACCACAACATCCCTGAACCTTCCCTGGCCCAGGAAGTAGTTAATGGTGTCTGAAATAACCGCCATGCCATCATTGCTGAGTTTATAACGTGTGATCCTGCCGGCTTTAAGCATGGCAACCAGGAGGGAGTTTTGCCATCCGGGAATGGCAGTGCTGCCATAGAATTCAGTGCCGGAGGGCGCCATGGAGGGCCAGGTCATAAAGTCACCACCGGTGGGAGGGTTTTCCGAGGGGAAGATGGACCGCAGCGGTTCCTTTACATTTAACGCGGTGCAGTTATCCTGTTCGTTCACCACGGCAAATCCGCCAATGGTCCTTCCGTTATAGTTGCCATCACAAAAACCGGCTGTCTGCGGCCATCCGTAATTACGGCCGGTTTCAATAACGTTTAATTCATCATCACTGTAGGGGCCGTGTTCGCTGCTGAATAAAATATTATTGCCATTCACATTTCCCCAAACCAGGCCCTGGGGGTTGCGATGTCCGAATGTATAAACAGCTGTAGGCTGACCCCCGCTGCTGTAAGGATTATCGGCCGGTATCCAGGAACCGCCAATGAGATCGGTGTTCAGGCGTAATATCTTTCCTTCGAGTATATCCAGGTTTTGTGCATTATTGGGCCGGGTCAGGTTATCGAACTGGCCGGCGCCCATATCTCCGACTGTGAAATATAATTTCAGATCGGGTCCGATAGCCAGCCGGGCGGAATTGTGATCATTGCTCCCGGGTATATTTTCCAGGATCGTTACCGGTGTTATCAATGTTTGCGTATTCACATCGTACGTGTATCGTTCTATCCTCATTTTCCTCATGGTACTGCTGGTGGATTCATAAGTGTAAGAAATATAAACATAGGGGCTGCCCTGGCTGAACATGGGGTGGAGGGCAAGACCCATGAGGCCATCCTGTCCGCCAACCCTGACCATATTTGTTCCCAATGTCAGTACAACGGTCTTGGTTCCTGTTGCCGGATCTACAAAACTTACAGTACCTCCGAAACGTTCCGTATACCAGATCTTATTATCCGGCCCGTATACCAGGTCATGCGGCATGCGCTGGTTGGCAATGACAGTTCTGACGGTGAACGTTTCCCCGGCAGGTACGGCAGCAAGTGTTGTAACAGGGAGCGCGGAACTTGCAGCCGACTGGTTGCCGGCAGCATCTTTTGCTACTACAGTCATGCTATAGGCGGTATTTGGAGCACAACCCGTTACGCTGTAAGCGGTACCGATAATATTGGCACTATTGATTTTAACTCCATTCCTGTACACATCATATCCGGTCACACCAACATTGTCGGTGGAAGCAGTCCATGACAGGGTAAACGAAGTGCTGGTAATATTGGCAGCCGCTAAAGCCGTGGGTGCTGTGGGTGCTGTTGCATCGGTGCTGTTGTTCACGGAAAGGCGGTTGCCCGGAATAACTTCGCTGGGTGCCGATGTACTTTGCCCCGGTTTGGCCCAGCCAACGGCCAGGTTATCATTACCTGAACTTTCTTTCATAATGGCTTCCACATAGTACTTGGTATTTGCTACCAGGGCGATCGACACCGATTTTTGTGTGCTGTATTTATTCCATTGCCTGGAATTGGTGCTCGAAGTATTGTAGGCGATCCTGACTTTATTGGCCGGGTTGATGGTAGTGCTCAGCCAGAGTTCGGCGGCATTATCACTGGCGATCCAGAACACATAATTACCGGTTGTGGGCGGGCAGATATAGCCATTCATTCTTATGCCGAGATTGTTGCCAAGGTTAGTAGGCATCTCAAATAAGGTCCGGGTGCCGGTGCTGGAGGGACTATTCGGATACCTGGCATTGGAAGTCAGGCTGCTTACCGTACTTCCTGTAATATTATTCCATCGCTGGTAATTGATACTTCCCAGTGCAGGGCAGGTTTGAGCATTGCTTTCAGGGAAGGATAGAAAGGCGCATACGATGACAATGAATTTTCTCATGTGGCAGTAGTTTTTGGCTGTAAGAAGATAATGGCGGATTGATGGTATTGGATACCGGCAGTTTCAGCCTGATCCATTGCATAAACCCTATGGTTTATAAATATAATTTTTTCCGGAATTTTCTGAAGAATTATTTCGGTCGACAGCAGAACGGAAATTCAGGATCATGCCATAGATTATCCCGGATCATATACCTGGGCGTTGGTTCCGGGCATCCCGCTTCGTTAGTTGGCGGCTACGTTTATAATACCAGCTGAAAAATTGTAATAATAGCAATGATCAGTAAAATGGATGTATAGATCATTTTATTATATTTTGCCAGCCAGTGGGGCAGGTAAATGTCAAAATTAGCTTTGGTGGAATCGGAATATTTGCGGGCCCAGACGGTCAGCGGGCAATAGAATTTAAAGGCAAGTAACACCAACCCTTCCAGGACAAATAATCCAAAGCCGATCCAGAGCCAGCGGTCCAGTTTGCCTGTAATGGCGGCATATAGCATGTAAAAGATCACAACATTGAAAAATAACCAGATAAGCGTATGAATGATCCGGATGATCGTTAACCTGGTTGCATTGCGCATATATAAACTTAAGATGATTCGGTATTGGAATCAGACCCTGAGTGAGCCGCGGAACCCCCTGGCCGCATAATAAGATTGTGCACCGTTGTGATACACGAAAACAGTCCCGTAACGGTAATCGGCAAAGAGGGCGCCGCCGAGCTTCCGGATACCCGGAGGTGTTTTAATCCAGCTCGATGTTTTTGTATCGAATTTTCCCAATTGCTGTAATTCCCGGTATTGTTCTTCC
>CAZEZE010000277.1:0-4198 GCA_964516445.1 uncultured Chitinophaga sp.
GATCGAGATACCCAGCCGCACGCTTGGACGATTCACGATCCTTCCCTCTCCCCGCCCCGATGAAACGCATATCATCCTGCTGGAGGATGTGATCCGTTTCAACCTGCCGGATATCTTTTCCTACTTTGGCTACGACCAGTACCACTCCCATATATTTAAAGTAACCCGGGATGCGGAGATCGATATCGATGAAGACGTTTCGACCACGATCATCCAAAAGATCGAAAAAGGGATCAAGAACCGCCGCAAGGGTCAGCCGGTACGGTTTGTATATGACCGGGAAATGGATCCGGGACTGCTGGAATACCTGGTAAGACGTCTGAACCTGTCAAAGCGGGATAACCTTATCCCCGGCGGCCGCATTCATAACTTCCGTCATTTTATGGATTTCCCGGAGAATGTCTTCAAGGAAAAACGACAGCGGAAAAAACCATTCGATCATCCCCTTCTCACAGAACGGCGGGTATCAGATGTTATCATGGAGAAAGACATTATGCTGCATTTCCCCTATCATTCCTTTTTACCCCTCATCGACCTGATCCGGGAAGCAGCCTTCGACCCCGATGTGACAACGATCAAGATCACCTGCTACCGTCTTGCCCCCCAATCCAAGATCATTAACGCGCTGATCAACGCCGTGCGCAACGGGAAGGAAGTGGTAGTGATGCTTGAACTGAGGGCCCGGTTTGAAGAAGAGGCCAATATTGAATGGAAGAACAGGCTGGAAGAAGAAGGCGCCAAAGTACTGGTGGAGATTCCCAACATGAAAGTGCATTCCAAGATCTGCGTGATCCGGAAACGCACAAAGGATAACAACTCCATATTATACGGATTTGTGAGTACGGGCAACCTGAACGAGAAAACGGCCCGGGTGTACGGCGACCATTGCCTGCTGACCTCGAACCAGAAGATCATGTCGGATGTGAACCGGATGTTCAGCTACCTGGAACAACCCAAGACCGGCGCCGGGTTCCTTCGCGACTGCAAATATATCATCCCCAGCCCCGTTTATGTAAAAAGAGAAATGCTCCGGCTGATCGATGAAGAGATCCGTCAGGCAAGGAAGAAAAAACCGGCGGCGATCACACTGAAGATGAATTCCCTTTCGGATGAGGTCATGATCCAGAAACTATATGAAGCAGCGAGATCCGGCGTACAGCTCAAACTCATTATCCGCGGTATCTATTGCATGTATTCCGAACAAAAAAAATTCGAAACCCCTGTCAGGGCGATCAGTATCGTGGACGAGTACCTGGAGCATGCTCGGGTATGGGTGTTCCATAACAGGGGAAAAGAAAAAGTTTTTATTTCCTCCGCCGACTGGATGCTGCGAAACCTTGAACACCGGGTAGAAGCGACCTGTCCCGTTTGGAACGAGGAACTGAAACAGGAACTGAAGGACATCCTGAATATCCAGTTGCAGGATAATGTAAAAGCCCGCTGGCTCGACAACCTGTTAAGTAATGAATATGTAAAAACAACCAAAAAGAAGATCCGTTCACAGGTGGAAACCTATAATTACCTGTACAAAAAAACACAGCAACCCGTTGAGACTGGCAGCCATTGATATCGGGAGTAATGCGGCACGGTTACTGATCACGGATGTTATTTCCGGATTGCAGGACGTTCCTGAATTCATCAAGGTCGTGCTGGTCAGGGTGCCGCTGCGACTGGGATTTGATGTGTTCGACAAAGGGGAGATCCCGCCAAACAAGGCGGACAAGATCCTGAAGACCATCATGGCCTATAAGCTGTTGCTGGAAGTATATGATGTAAAGCACATAAGAGTCTGCGCTACTTCTGCCATGCGGGATGCCGTAAATGCGGCCGAGATCATCAAAAAGGTAAAGGCGGAAACCGGCATTGAAATTCACATCATCAGCGGGCAGGAAGAAGCCTCCCTTATTTACGAGAACCATATCGCGGAGAATATGAACAAGGAGGAATCCTATCTCTATATTGATGTGGGGGGCGGCAGCACGGAACTGACTTTTTTCAGCGACGGCAAGTTGATCTTCAAAGAGTCATTCAATATCGGAACGATCCGTCTCCTGAAAAACCAGGTGTCTGAAGCTTCCTGGGATGCCATGAAAGAATTTATCCGGGTTAAAACAAAAGGGTTTCACCATGTTACGGCTATCGGGTCTGGCGGGAATATCAACAAGGTATTCTCATTGTCCAAGAAAAAAGAAGGCCGCCCGCTTACACTGGACCTTTTACGCGATTATTATAAGGAATTCAGTAACCTTTCAGTGGCACAACGGATCAGCCTGCATAAATTACGGGAAGACCGGGCCGATGTGATCGTGCCGGCGCTCCTGATCTATATCAACGTACTCCGCTGGGCCGATGCAAGCGAGATCTATGTTCCCAAGATCGGATTGGCCGATGGGCTGATACACAACCTGTACGAAGAGGTAAGGTTGAGGGAGCTGGAGTTATGAATGTGAAAATGTGAGAATCAGGGCGTACTTACCCAGGGTTTCCTTGCTTTATTTATGTTTTTTTCTGCGAGAAACGTCACGGTCGTAAGCTTGCTGAATTCACTGTGGTATAATTCTCCATGATTTTGCACTTCAAACTCCGCGCTCTGCAATCTTCAGGTGGAAGACTTGCTGTTATCAGCCGAACATTCTCTAATTTCACATTCCATTCCTAAATGATTTTGTATGTCTGTCAATAAAGAGATCAAAAAGATCACCACGAACACCCTGCAGAAAATGAAAGCGGCCGGGGAAAAGATCAGTATGCTGACAGCCTATGATTATTCTTTTGCCCGGATCATCGATGGCGCAGGGATCGATGTGATCCTGGTGGGTGATTCCGCTTCCAATGTCATGGCCGGGCATGAAACCACCCTGCCGATCACGCTCGATGAGATCATCTATCATGCATCCTCTGTGATCCGCGGGGTAAACCGTTGCCTGGTGGTAGTGGATCTTCCCTTTGGGTATTACCAGTCCAACTCGGATATCGCGCTGGCCTCTGCCATCCGGATCATGAAAGAAACGGGCGGGCATGCGGTGAAACTGGAAGGCGGGGAAGAAGTACTGGATTCCGTACGGAAGATCGTATCGGCGGGTATTCCGGTGATGGGTCACCTGGGACTAACACCACAGTCCATCTATAAATTCGGCACCTATACGGTAAGGGCCAAGGAAGATGCGGAGGCCAATAAATTGCGGCGGGATGCCAAATTACTCGTAGAGGCGGGATGTTTCGCGTTGGTTCTGGAAAAGATACCGGCTGTACTTGCAAAAGAAGTATCATTGGGACTTACCATTCCCAGCATCGGTATCGGGGCCGGTGGCGACTGCGACGGGCAGGTGCTCGTGATGCATGATATGCTTGGCATCAATACAGAGTTCAAACCCCGTTTCCTCCGCCAGTACCTGAACATACATGAACAGGCCACCTCAGCCGTTCAGCAATATATAAAAGATGTAAAGGACCGGAATTTCCCCAATAAGGATGAGCAGTACTGAGCACGCCCGACAGTAGACGATCATACCGCCCTTTTGCTTTACTTTTGCCACACAAAAAATACTATGGATTTCCTGACTACTCTTGGCATTACGCCGTCTAATAAAGGGGTAAGCACTGGTACCCAATGGATCACATCAACGGGTGCGGTGATCGACTCCTTCTCCCCTGTTGACGGCAAAAAGATCGGATCGGTCACCACTGCGGGGAAAGACAGTTATGAAGACGTGATACAAAAAGCCACGGAGGCATTTATGCAATGGCGTCTGGTTCCCGCCCCTAAAAGAGGGGAAGTCGTGAGGCAAATCGGTGAAGCTTTACGGAAGAACAAAGAGCCTCTGGGCAAACTGGTCTCTTATGAAATGGGGAAAAGCCTGCAGGAAGGCCTGGGGGAAGTTCAGGAAATGATCGATATCTGTGATTTTGCGGTTGGGCTTTCCCGCCAGTTGCACGGGTTTACAATGCACAGTGAGCGACCCGGCCATCGCATGTATGAACAATATCATCCGCTGGGGATCGTGGGAATCATAAGTTCCTTTAATTTCCCGGTAGCAGTTTGGAGCTGGAATGCGATGCTGGCCTGGGTTTGCGGTGATGTATGCGTTTGGAAACCCTCAGAAAAAACACCCCTGTGCGCAATCGCCTGCCAGCACATCATTGCTCCTGTTTTCGCCGCCAACAATGTGCCGGAAGGTGTAAGCTGCCTGGTGACCGG
>CAZEZE010000278.1:0-4172 GCA_964516445.1 uncultured Chitinophaga sp.
ATTCCTATATTGCCCTGCAGCGTTTTGAACTGGCCAAACCCATGTTCAGCAGTATCCGCGGCATTAAGGATGATCCCAATTATATCGATGCCAATTATTACTACGGTTTTCTCGCCTTCCGCGACAGGCAGTACAACGAAGCACTTGAATCTTTCCGGATCGTAGAAAATGAGAAGAGCTATGGTACGGTGGTTCCTTACTACATCGCGCAGATCTATTACATACAGGGAAAAAAGGACGAGGCCATCAGTTATATCCAGAACAAGCTGCAGTCCGGCAGCAGTTCTCAGTATTATGACCTTGAACTGAAACAACTGATCGGTCATGCTTATTTTGAGAAGAAAGAATATGCAAAGGCACTTCCCTACCTGGAAGATTATGTGGGCCGGTCCAAAAAGGTCCGGCGGGAGGAGCTTTATGAGCTATCTTACTGTTATTACCAGGCCAGCCAGCTTACGAAAGCCATTGAGGGTTTCAAACAACTCAGCGGTAAGGATGATTCACTCAGCCAGCATGCTATGTACCTGCTGGGAGATGCCTATTTGAAGACGGGCCAGAAGTCCAATGCAAGGAATGCATTCTTATTCTGCTCCTCCAACAGCAGCAACCCGGAACAAAAGGAGATATCCAAATACCAGTACGCAAAACTTTCCTATGAGCTGGGCTACCAGGATGAAGCGCTGAACAGCCTCAGCTCCTTCATTGCGGATTATCCCCGGTCAAAATATAATATGGAAGCAAGGGAACTGATGATCGATGTGCTCGCAAATACCAATAATTACAAGGATGCCCAGGCCATGCTGGAGGGCCTGGAAAAACCCACGGAGAATTCAAAGAGGGTTTATCCGAGGATATTGCTGGGCCGTGCCACCGAAATGATCAATGACGGCAGGCTGAATGAAGCGGATGCCCTGCTGACGAAAATACTGGATGAGCCGAATAACCGGTCAGTGCTACCGTACGCTTATTTCTGGAAAGGTGAGATCGGTTACCGGAATAACCAGCTCGATACCGCCATCAAATATTATCATGCTTATTTGGATGCGGGAGCACCGGTGGCTGCTGAGGCCAACCCGGTGAATGCCCGGTATAACCTTGGCTATGCCTACCTGCGAAAGGAAAATTACAAGGTTTCCGTAACGTTCTTTGAGCCCCTGATCAAAGCGCCCGCGCTGAACACCGATGCGTTTACACAGGATTCCTATATGCGTACGGCGGATAATTATTTCATGCTGAAGAATTATGACCGCGCCAGGTCGATGTATGAAAACGCGATCAAACTTTCCTGGCCCGCCGAGGATTATGCTACTTTCCAGATAGCCATGCTGGCAGGCGTGAGGAGCGCGACCGAAAAGATCAACGGCATGAACACCATGATCCGGAAATTTCCCGAATCACCACTGGCCGTAGATGCCAATATGGAGATCGCTAATACCTATATGGGAAATGAAAAATTCAGGGATGCCATTCCTTACCTGGGCAACGTTATTAAGAGCAGTGAAAATACCAGTCTTATACCAGAGGCTTACCTGAAAATGGGAACAGCTTATTACAATATCGACAATAACGCTGAAGCGCTGAAACAATTCAAGACGATCATCGACCAGTATCCCAATTCACCCGAAACGGCGGATGCGCTGGATAATATCAGGACTATTTATATCGAGGATGGCAAACCCGAGGAATATGCCGCCTTCATGCGCCAGGCCGGGCGCCCGCTGAGTGTGGACACCGAGGATTCACTTACGTATTATGCCGCGGAAAAACTCTACGACGACCAGAAGATCAACGATGCCCTCGGCGCTTTCAACAGTTATTTACAGAAATTTCCGAACGGTGCTCACTCGCTGGATGCGGAGTTCAACCGGGCCGAGATCTACAATTCGAAAAAAGACTGGAACAACGCCCTTTCCGCCTATGAATCAGTGGCGGCCGATGCCCCCAACAAATATGCGGAACGTGCGGTGCTGTCAGCGGCCAGGATCCATTTCTTTGAGCTGAAGAATTATCCCAGGGCTGAAACCTATTATTTGCAACTGAAGCAGATCACGGCCAGCCAGGAACTGAAACTGGAAGCCATGCGCGGATTGCTCCGTTGCCAGTTCAACCAACAAAAATGGACAGAAGCTGTGGAAAATGCGAAAGAGCTCACTGCGGCAAAAGGCAGCAGCGCCGATGATAAGACGCTGGCCAATATGGCGATCGCAAAATCGTACCAGGTAGCAGGGCAGTATGACCTGGCCATAAACAACTTTAAATCGGTGGTGCAACTGAATAAGGCCGCCCTTGCAGCCGAAGCACGTTACGAGATCGCATCCTGCTGGTTCCAGCTGAACAAATTGTCAGAATCGGAAAAGGCCGCGTTTGAGACCATCAACAAATCGGGGTCCTATGATTACTGGATCACCAAAGCCTATATTCTGTTGGGGGATATTTATTTCAGGCAGAAGGATTATTTCAATGCAAAGGCCACCTTCCAGAGCGTAGTGGATAATACAACGGATACGGAACTGAAATCGGAGGCACAGGCAAAACTCAACAGGGCAACAGCAGAGGAAGGCAATTCTAGTAAAGTTGAAAATTAAGGAAACAAAAAAATGAAGAAGTCGATCAATACAATGCTTTTCGTGGTAACCGGGATTCTTTTATCCGGGGTTGCCGTTGCGCAAAAAGATACGGTGGGTAAGGGGGGAATTGATATTGTCTCCACCTTTAAACCGGTATTAAGGCAAACGGCCAAGATCAATTTCAGCGCCTCACCGGCTCCCGTGGATACTGCGAAGGCGAAACTAAACTACGATATTCCGAACCAGAATTTATTATTCGCTTACCAGCCGGGTTCACTTAAGCCCCTGGCGCTGGGAATTGATACCGGCGGCAATTTTGACAACAGCAGTTATGTCAAGGCCGGGTTCGGAAGTTTGCGAACACCGTTTGTGCAGGCCGGCATTTCATTGGGAGACGGCAAAACAGCAGGGCTGAACATTTTTGCCCGTCACGTTTCTTCAGATGGTAAGCGGGATTACCAGCAATTCACCAATACCCGTGTTCGGCTAACCGGTTTCTTCAAATCCGGGAATAACCTGGAATGGAATGCCGGTATCGGGTTCCAGCAGGATAAGACCTATAAGTACGGGTATGAGCCACAGACACTGATCTTTTCGCCCGATTCGCTGCGGCAGAATTTCCAGACCATCGCCGGACGCCTTGCATTTCATAATATCAAAAAAACAGCCTTCGGGCTTACGTACTCACCCGAAGTGAAGATCGATGTGTTCAGTGACAACCATGATAATTCAGAAAGCAATACCGTTGTTAATCTTCCGCTGCAGAAAACCATCGGCAAGGAATTTACGGTAAACCTCGGTGTGACATTTGACCTGACAAGGGTATCGCCAAAGAATAAATCCGCGATCAATAACACCATGTATTTTATTTCGCCCTCGGTATTATACAAAACCTCTAACATCAATATAGAAGCCGGCATCCGGCCATCCTGGGATAACAGGACATTTAAGATGTTCCCCAACATCCTGGCCGCGATCAGCAGCAGTGACAGCCGCATCACTTTCCAGGCCGGGTGGACGGGATATGTCAGGAAGACTACCTACCAGTATCTTGCCTCACAGAATCCCTGGCTATGGATCCCGGAGACCTTCACCAATACCTGGATCGAAGAACGATTCGGCGGATTCAAGGGATCCGTGGGGGATCACTTCACCTATGCGGCTAAAGTTGCGTTCAACAAGATCAATAACCAGCCATTATTTGTAAATGATACTACAACAGGACTCGGTGGCAAATCTTTCCGGGTAGTGAATGAGCGACGAATCAACGTGGTGAACTTTGGCGGGGAAGTGGGAGTGAATTTCCATGAACGTTTCTCCCTTACAGCGGGTTTGCAGTTCAACCAGTTTACCGGGTTAAAGGATAATGCAAAAGCATGGGGCCTGCTGCCTTTGGAGTTAAAGACCGCCATGAGGTTGCAGATCATTAAGGATCTCTGGCTGAAAGGCGACCTGTTTGCCTGGGGCGGCCCATCTTACAGAAAGAAGGACGGCAGTGCCGGTAAGCTGGACGGGGCCATGGACCTGAATGCCGGTCTTGAATTCAAAATCACGAAAAACCTGAACCTCTGGACACAGTTCAATAATCTTTTCAACAAACAATAC
>CAZEZE010000279.1:0-4170 GCA_964516445.1 uncultured Chitinophaga sp.
AATGAAAACTTTATCAGAATTTACTTCTGATAATTTCAAAGAAACATTAAAATCCACGATGATGTCATTATTAATAGATCTTTTAATCAATTGAATAATGTAAGAATGATAGTCTTTTGTGTTTATGGCCAAAGGTGATCTTAATTCGAATGGCCACTTCGGTGGGTTATACTGAACCAATTGTCCTTCACTATTCTTTTTCACAAATTCCAAGCTTAATTCAGTCCATGCAATTTGATGTGTGAAATAGATATTTAAAAAAACTGTTTTAGAAAAAACACAAGGTGCTTCTGAAATTGATGGATTCCAGTGCAGAGAAAGATTAATTTGAACGAACAAAAATTGGGCAGCTCTTTTTGATACTTCTAAAAAATCATTTATGCCATATTTGTTATGATTAACAACGATCTTGTTTCTAATAAATCGAAATGTCTCTTCATCATTTCCTTCAAATACTGAGCTTACAGATAATTTATTATTTCGATCTTCGTCTGGGGAATCGTTATGTTTCCAAGAGTCTGCTATGTCAACTATAATATTAAAGTCGACTGAGTTTTTATTGGACCTAACTGACTTTTTGTTTGCTATTTCCGGGAAATGACTAATTTTTACTGCAAGGTCGCCAGCCATTGTAATAATGTCTGATATATCTTTATCGATTGAATTCTGGTTAATTAATTCTAAATTCAATTTTTCCCAAGGTCGTATTATATCGGTCGCAAATTTTAATGGTAAATGCATTCTATTTTTCAGAATTAAGTGCCAGAGTGTAGTTCAGCACGCCCTTGTAAGCTCCCCCTTTTTTCGGGCCACTCTAAATTAGAGTTTTTTGGTTTTTAGTAACCCCAGGGAAACGGATTAATTTATCAAACAAAACCTTGTAGGAAAAAGGGGGAGGTACACCCTCACCCCTAATACCTTATACCGCAACAAAAAATAAATTTTGCGCAGTCAAATAACTGCATTATACTTGCAGTCAAATAGCTGCATAAATGGAAACCCGCCGCGACATATTCCAGGCCATTGCCGACCCCACCCGGAGGGCCATACTGAGCCTCCTGGCCATCCACGCCATGACTCCGGGAGCCATTGCGGAAAACTTTGACTCCTCCCGGCAAACGATCTCAAAACATATTCAAATCCTGACGGAATGCCGGCTGGTAAAACAACAACAAAAAGGAAGGGAAATATACTACCACATTAACGCCAAAAAAATAGAGGAGATAGACGACTGGGTGCAACAATTCAAAAAACTCCTGGAAACCCAGTTCGCCCAACTCGACAACGTTTTAGTAAAACTTAAAAACAAAAACCATGCTTAGTAACCTGCTGTTTGATTTTACGGTCGACAAAGCCGCACAAAAAGTACAAATCACCCGTGAATTTGATGCCGGCCTCTCCCTGGTATGGGACGCCTTTACCAAAGCCGAAATCCTTGACCAGTGGGTGGCTCCCGCCCCCTTTACGGCCAGGACAAAATTCATGGACTTCCGGGAAGGCGGACGAAGATTCTATGCCATGGTAAGCCCGGACGGGCAGGAACGCTGGTTATTGCAGCAATACAAATCCATCAGCCCGAAAACCCATTTCAACCTGTTCAATGTTTTCGCGGACAAGGACGAAAACCCCCAATTACCGGGCTCGGACTGGGACTACCATTTCAGCGAAGAAAACGGGAAGACAACCGTCCGTATTACCATCTACAATGAATCCCTCGCCCGTATGGAGAAGATGATCGAACTGGGCTTCAGGGAAGGTTTCACCGCGAGCCTGGTCAACCTGGAAAACCTGCTGGCCAGTTTATCCAAAGCATGACAGGATAATAATATAAAATAATTTATTTCAGAAAATTGGAAGGTGTATGAATGTACCGGAACAGATCAATAACTATATCTCCGGCCAGCCTGAACCCAAACGCAGTGACCTGCAGGCCCTGCACCGCTTCATTCAGCAGCTGATGCCGGCCGCTAAATTATGGTTCCTGGACGGCAAAAACAGCGATCATAAAACCGTCTCCAATCCCAATATCGGGTATGGATCTTATACTATTAAATATGCGGATGGAACCACCAGGGAATTTTATCAAATAGGGCTGAGCGCGAATACCACCGGGATCTCCGTCTATATCATGGGTATCCCGGATAAAACGTACCTGGCCAGAACTTATGGAAAAAAACTGGGCAAGGCAACCGTAACGGGGTATTGTATTAAGTTCAAAACGCTGAAAGATATCAATATGGACACCCTGGAAGCGGCCATACGATACAGGGCAGAAACGAGTTAATAGTAGACTACTTATACCGATCCCGAAATACTCTATAAACTTTATATACTCTATAAACTCTATATACTTATTAACTTATCTACCAAACACCTTCAATAATTAAACACCTTCCTCAAAAACTTCACCCCCGTATACCGGTTCGGCGGAATATAGGAGGCGAAAAGCCCCTTCTCCTGCTCTGACCGGAACAGGGATTGAAATTCCTTCCAGAGTGCGTCCCAGCGGATATCCCGGTTCAGCACCATTTCGCGGGTCACCCGTTCCAGGATGCGGTCATTGATCTGGCGGGAACCGATATGGCGCGACACGACCAGGTTCACATCCGGATTCAGCTGGAAGATCTTCAGCACTTCATTGTAGCCCCCGCAGGATCCGAGAAAAATGAACCGGGCGGAGGGCGTCATGTTCCGCAGGCTCAGGTAAAAATGATAACTGTGCCCCCGGTGTATATAGGATGTTACCTCGTACCCTTCCTGCCGGATGGCTTCGAGCATCTCGCCCTGTGAAAAATTATACCCCATTTTGGTGGCAGGCTTATTCATATACACAAGCACCTTATTGCCGTTGCGCGAACGGAACTGTACAAAACCGGTATGCTCCGTTTTCTCCCAGTTTTTTTCACTAAACAGGGCCAGGGCGCCGGCAAAGGAACTGCAGGCATCCTCATCATCATAAAAAAACCAGGCCTGCACAATGGCCCCGTTTTTCCGCAGGCGGTCCATGGTCAGCACATCGTACGACTGATCCAGCTGCTCGCCATTCCGCTCATAAAGGATATCGAGCAGCCCGGCATACATCCGCTGCAGCAGCATATCCGAAGGTGACACCGGTTTTGCCAGCTCGGCCGACAGCAGGGCTTTCAGTTTCGGGTATGCTTTGATCTCGTTGACCACTTCGGAAAGAACCATCCCGGTCAGGATGATATCATTATCGGGCAGCTGCCGGCTCTGCAGCCTGGCCAGGTAGCTGATGAGCAGGTTGCCGAATCTTTCCTCCTTCAGCCGGCTGACCAGGTCGTTGACCAGCCCGTAAATGGAAATATTGGAAATAAAGAGGTCAAACTGGTAATAGCCGATGCTTTCGAAAAACGCCGCGAGCCCGTCTTTCCCCGCTTTTTCCAGGAATTTCTTATACACATATAAAAAGCTGGAAGTGTAGAGCTGGTTGGTGCCGGCGATCATCAGGAAATACAGTTCCCGGGCATCGAGGGGAGCGATGACCTGGTACCTTGTTTTTTCCGGCAACTCGTGCAGGCTGTTGATCTCGCTGATGAAATAACTATAGGCCAGTTCCTTATTGAACACGGCGATGGGTTGTTTCAGAAAAGCGCTGGTTTGGGGGTCGGGACTTTTATGCAGCCGGATCGCCTCTTCCGCAAAGGCGCGGTAATAGTCCGCCGGCGTTTGGACAAACCGGACGATTTCTTCTTTCGTGATCCTGTTTTCCATCAGCGCCATACTGAACGGCAGGATCTTTTCGAAATAATAATAGGGATCCAGGCCGGCGATGGCCTGCACGGTACGGTTACGGCTCCGGCGAACGAGGTTGGTTATAAAGGAATCCTGCACCAGCAGTTTTCCCAGCAGGTAATCCGGCGCGCCGTTGGCCAGGAAATAAAGCAGGGTATCGCGGTACCGCACATACCGGAATTCATCAATACGCGAAGCGATGAGATAGGGAAAATTAATCATCTCCCGTAGCCCCTCAAACGTGCGGATACTGTCGCCCAAGAGCAACCCGTTGAAGGCCGACTGCAGGATGGAAGTGGAAGTGATCCCGATCTGCCGGTACAGCAGGTTAATGGGTTGTTTCTGGTAGCAGCTCAGTGTTTGCAGGAAAAAGCCGTTCAGCACCGGCACCCGCAGCGGGGAAAGAGAGCGGTGTTC
>CAZEZE010000280.1:0-4165 GCA_964516445.1 uncultured Chitinophaga sp.
CGGCTTTGAACCGGGCCACTTTCCTGGCTTTAATGGTGATCTCGGCGCCGGTTTGCGGGTTCCTTCCTTTTCTTGATTTTCGTTTGGATATGGTAAAAGTGCCAAAGCCAACAAGGGTAACTTTGCCACCGCCTTTTAATGTTTTGGTAACCGCTTCTATAAATGAATCGAGTGCTTCATTGGCTTGTGTTTTGGTAATGCCGGTGTCGTCGGAGATCTTGGCAATTAAATCAGCTTTGTTCATATTCGTTTTTTTATTGGTTTAGTCGCGCCGACAAATTTAGACGGTTTTTCATACCAGCAAAAAAAAGTTGATATCTTTTTTCACTATTGAAATCCGCCCGAAGCCGCATTGGACAAGGATTTGAGGGGATTGCCCCTTTTCCGCGTAAATTCACGAAAAAGGAAATTTCTTTTGCACACTCAATGCACAATCTGCATGACGGAACGGAAGGCGACAAATTTATTTCCCCATTTTTCCGTACCCTTATTCCGCATCGCGGTCGAGTATTCTTTGATATACCGGTTGTAGTGGGACTTACTTTCGGCGTGGTACTGAACGGCGTACGTGAGGCCGTCCGAGTCATCCACTTCCATCAGCAACAGGATCCGGGCATCGGTGAAACAGCCGGTACCCAGTATCTCCGGGATATGCTCTGTTTTAAGCCATTCCAGCCATTCCTCAGCAATGGAGTGGTCCACTTTTACCGTGACATTGTAAATGATCATACGGTTCAGGTTTTGATCTCAAGATAGACCGGGCAATGGTCGCTGTGTTTGACATCCGGGAATATTTCCGCATCGGCCAGGTTTTTTTTCAGGATCGTCGTGGCAGTGATATAGTCGATCCTCCAGCCTTTATTATTCAGCCTTACGCTGGGAAAACGCTGGCTCCACCAGCTGTAACGATGGGGTTCCGGGTGAAATTCACGGAATGTATCGATCCACCCGCTGTCCAGGAACCGTGACATCCACTCCCTTTCTTCGGGGAGGAACCCGGAGGAATTCTTGTTGCCTTTGGGATCGTGGATATCGATCTCCTTATGGGCGATATTATAATCACCGCAAAGGATCAGTTTCGGGTGTTTCTTTTTCAGCCGGTTGACCCAGGCAGTGAACTCGTCCAGCCATTTGTATTTAAAATCCTGCCGTTCCCCGCCGCTGGTTCCGGAGGGAAAATAGGCGTTGATGAGCCTTATGTCTTTAAAATCCAGTTGTATCACCCTTCCTTCATCATCGCTGGGGCCATGCCCGTTACCGTATTCCACTTTGTCGGGTTTTACCCGGGTGAATACGGCCACGCCGCTATATCCTTTTTTCTGCGCGCTGAACCAGTAATGATGGTATCCCAGCGCTTCCAGTTGTTTAACATCAACATCTCCCTGCGATGCCTTGGTTTCCTGTACACAGATCACATCGGCCGGGTCGGTCTTCAGCCAGTCGATAAAACCTTTTTTGATGGCAGCGCGGATACCGTTTACGTTATAGGAAATGATTCGCATCCCTTTAATGATTAAATTGTCCGGCAATTTACATCATACTGTGAAGCCGCGGGATCAAACTTTTTATATGATTCTTATGGAGATGAAAGGGATGTTCATCCCGGCGGCACCGATCCGTTAAGTAACAAATCTTTTTCAGATGACTGCATCTAAAAAACAGGGAGGGACCGCCACCAACGGGGTCATTATTCCGCCTAAAGAACACGTTTACCTTGAAGGACCCAAAAGCCGCGGCTATGAACTCCATTTTGCCTGGCGGGTATTCTGGCAGTTCATCAAGGGATTCCGGAACCTCCATTTTATGGGTCCCTGTATCACGGTGTTCGGTTCTGCGCGGTTCAAGGAAGATCATCCGTACTATATAAAGGCACGGGAATTCGGGAAGCTTATTGCGGAGTCGGGGTTTACCACGATTACAGGAGGTGGTCCTGGTATCATGGAAGCGGCCAACCGGGGCGCTTTCGAGAACGGGGGCAAATCGGTTGGCTGCAATATCCAGTTGCCCTTTGAACAGAAGGAAAACCCCTATGTTCACAAGTCGATCACTTTTGAGCATTTCTTTGTGCGCAAGGTGCTGCTCGTAAAATACTCCTATGCCTTCATCATCATGCCCGGGGGATTCGGCACGATGGACGAATTGTTTGAAACGATCACGCTGGTACAAACGAAAACCATAACGAAATTCCCGATAATCATTTTCGGAAAAGATTTTTACCAGTGCCTGCAGGAAAGCATTGAGAAATGGGCGGCAGAGGGAACCATCTCCAAAGAGGACATGAACCTGGTACTGATGACCGACAGCGTGGAGGAGGCCATGGATTATATCCGGCAATTTATAGGCAAAAATTACAAAGTGAAGCCCCGGAAGCGGTACTGGTGGTTATTTGAAAAGCGGTAATAATTGATGTGTACTTTCTACACAAAGTATTATCTTCATGTCAAATTTGCTTGCCATGATTTCCAGAAACTTTATAACCCTGGTCCTGGTTTCCTTTTTATCCGGATCAGCGATCGCAGGATCCTCTAACACGTATACTATATTTTCCCCTGACAAGAGAACGGAACTGAATTTGGTACAGGAGGAAAACGGCGGCATTGCCTACAGGATCTTTTTTAAGCAACAACCGGTTATCGGAACTTCGTACCTGGGCATGAAGCTAAGCACACCGGATGTTTCACTGCTCCGGTTTACAATAACGGGTATCGACAGTTTCTCAAAGGATGAAACCTGGAAACCCGTATGGGGTGAAACAAGTGTCATCCGTAATAATTACAGGGAGTTTATTTTAAAGCTTACCGATAAAGAAGGTTCGGGTATACAATTACAAATTATTTTCAGGGTGTGTAATGATGGGGTCGGCTTCCGCTATGTATTCCCGCGCCAGGAAAAACTCAATCATTTCATCATCGCTGAGGAGTTGACGCATTTTGCACTATCGGGCGACCATAAGACCTTTTGGATACCGGGTGATTATGACACTAACGAATATGGATATTATACGTGCAACCTCAGTGCGATAGATGCTTCCGGCGGTGGGTACGCGCAGGAGATCCATGCCAAGACCTTTTTTGACAAGAATGCCGTGCAAACCCCGCTGATGATGAAATCAGCCGAGGGTTTATACATTAATATTCACGAAGCCGCGCTGGTGAATTATCCCGCGATGAACCTGGTGCTGGATAAAAAGAATTTTACATTCAGTTCCCACCTGGTGCCGGATGCGGTAGGAAATAAGGCGTACCTGCAGGCGCCGGCACAAACACCGTGGAGAACCATCGTGGTCAGCGATAAAGCAGGAGAGGTGCTTACTTCAAAACTGATACTAAACCTGAATGAACCCTCTGTCATTGCCGACCCTTCCTGGATCAAACCGGTAAAGTATGTAGGCATCTGGTGGGAAATGCATGTGGGGAAAAGCAGCTGGGACTACAGCGGCGGGCAGGTGGGCAGCCAGCAGTCAACCAAAGTGCCGCACGGGGCGAATACAGCCAATGTAAAAAGGTATATCGACTTTGCTGCGAAAAATGGATTCGATGCTGTGCTGGTGGAGGGTTGGAATACCGGGTGGGAAGACTGGTTTGGACAGTGGAAAGAAGACGTGTTTGATTTTGTTACGCCGTATCCCGATTTTGATGTGAAGGGATTGCAGCAGTATGCAGCAGCCAGGGGCGTGAAGATCATCATGCATCACGAAACATCGGCTTCGGTGACCAATTATGAGCGATGGATGGATACGGCTTACCGTTTTATGAAGCAATTCGGATACCCCGCGGTGAAAACCGGTTATGTAGGGAGGATCATTCCCCGGGGAGAACATCACGACGGGCAATGGATGATACGGCACTATGAAAGAGTGGCTTCAAAGACAGCGGCATACAAAATTATGCTGAACGCTCATGAACCGGTTCGCCCCACCGGGTTGCACCGCACCTATCCCAACTGGCTGGCTTGCGAAGCCGCGAGGGGGAATGAGTTCAATGCATGGAGCAACGGCAATATGCCCGACCATGAAACGATACTGCCTTTTACCAGGTTGATGGGCGGGCCGATGGATTATACACCGGGTATTTTCAAAATAAAGATGAACCATTACAACCCAGACAAGAAAGAACAGGTTCATACCACGCTGGCCAAACAACTGGCATTATATGTCACGATGTAC
>CAZEZE010000281.1:0-4135 GCA_964516445.1 uncultured Chitinophaga sp.
TGAGGTTTATCCGAACTGTTTGACAAATAATCCATCTCATAACCCGTAACCAGGTCCTGTATATTTTCCTCTATTGAGCCGGTCAAATTCTTCAAAGGACTTTCTTTGCCAATTAAAATATTCAGCTGTGGTTTCACCCGCTGCAAAAGTTTTACCAGCGCAGGCCGCTTCAATTCCTGAAACCTGTTCAATGTCCAGGGAATAAACGGGGGAAAGATCTCTTTTTCAAAGTGGGTGAGCATCGGCTTCAGCATATCGTTGAGTTTTTTCAGCTGAAATAATGCCGTGTTCAGTTTTACCGTATCTATTTGCCAGCCAATGGGCAGTGTCTTGTTTTGGTATAGATATCCCGGGCTTGAATTTGAAAATCCCGGTACTAAAAAACCAATAAGGAACTTGCTGGCAAAAGCAGGACCGGTAAGGGGAAAACGTTTGACACCAATCCCACCGGATTTCAGTGAATCCTGGGTTTCTTTGATGCAGTCGATTAGGGCCCTATTTTTTAACAGCTCATCGGTGATCTTTTTCATTTCATCCTGGGCAATACCTGCATTGGTGGCATGCTCTTTCATGTTGGAAAGATCATCGAATAATTGCTGTGTGGCTTTGGCCCAGGAATAGATATCAAGGCCAAAATCAATAAAACCGGCGAATTTTACACCTTTTGAGTACATATTGGTAAAACTGGCTTCCCGGTTGAAATTCCTGATCGCCTGGTCGGGTAGCATGCCCTTTTTGATGTCGTCCACCATTTTATTCGAAGCATTGGTTATCAGTTCATTTGTCAGTCCACCCATGACCCGGTCCGAATCCAGGATATCAACAAGGGTCCCTCCCACGTTTGTTCCGGCTTCCCCTGCACCAGAGGATTGCGAAACAGAGATCGCATCGGTTACCAGTTTGGTCGCCAGGTTTGCACCGCTGAAATCTGAAAGCACATTGGCCATGGCCAGGTTGTGTTTCCCATAGTTGCTGTTCAACCGCTCCGACATACCCTTTGTATCATCACCAAAAGTACTTGCCATAACAGAGTCAAGTTTTTCCTGCTGACCGGCGTAATCTTTTTGATAAGCTTTATAGGCCTCTGTTAGACCTTTGTTTCTTCCCTTGAGTTTTTCAATGGCCTGGTTAAGATCTCCCAGTTCTTTACGGCAGGCGGGGCATAAAAGCTTGCAATGCCTGCAATAACCAAAAGCCGGACGGGGATCGACCAGTAAGCAATTTCTGCATTTGCAACAGTCTGTCCACCAGCCATCAGCACAACTGATTTGTATTCCGACTTGTGCGGCAGTAATGGTTGGAATAAAAAAAACAGCGAAGATTATTCCGGCAGAAATGAGCAGTGCTTTAAGCGAAAGAAAAATACTTTTCATATGCTTAAGGTTTTAGCGGATGTAAAAGGTACACCATTATAATAGTATACGGGGTATTTGATTATAGAGTTGAGCATACTATCTATGAATCAATGCGTTTGTCTACCCCAAAGACGGGGGATTGTCATTTTGATGATGGATGAGCATGAAGGGAATTTCAGGAAACGATTTCGATGGCGACAGAATATTTATGACAAACAAATGGGCGGGTACTATCGTTAACTGGTGTACTTCAAAAGAAATGCCCTTGATTTCAAGGGCATTTCTCTTCATTCAGAAAGAGCAATTATTTTTTAGGCAAACTTTTCAATAATTCCTGCACCGCCCTTTCCAGTTGCTGGTCCCTCCCGTTACTCATCATCCCGGGTTCATTCTTTATTTTAATATCCGGTTCCAACTGGGTGTTCTCACAGAATTTTCCATCGGGCATACGCCAGCCTCCCTGGGGGATACCAAATACCAGGGTGGGGTCGATCTGTGTTTCCCACCAAACAAAAGTGCCCGTACCCGGAACCGGCATACCAACGGTCTGGCCAAGGTTCTTAAGTTTATAAGCTACGGGAAACAGGTGCGCGTCAGAGTAGTTGCTTTCACCCATCAGTACGATAGATGGCTTTATCCATTTAGTTTGCGGCTGGTAGCCGATCGTTTGTCCATGCGGAATGATATCAAAATATTTCTTGCCGCTGAGAAAATCAGAAAGTTGTTCATGCAGGTTACCACCGCCATTAAAACGGGTGTCTACCACAATGGCTTCCTTGTCGAAGTTCTTGCCCAGCACCTCATCGATCACCACCCGCATGCTGGGATCATTCATCCCGCGTACATGTACATAACCGATCTTACCACCGGATAAACGTTCTGTTTCTTTTCGGCGGTTCTCCACCCATCGGCGGTAGAACAATTCATTTTCTTCTCCCAGGGTAACCGGTTTTACGGATTCTTCCCATCGGGAATTCGTTTGCGGGTCGAACACAGATAATAAGGTTAGTTTACCGGCTTTACGGTTCAGGAACTGGTAAAAATCCTTCTCGGGGAGTAGTTCTTCTCCATCGATGGATTCAATGATATGCCCGGCTCTTATTTTTGACGCCACCTTATCCAGCGGGCCTTTTTCAATGACTTCCGCGATCTTCAGTCCTTTCCCCGCATAACCGTGATCAATGAAAATGCCAAGGGAGGCCGTAGCATCCGTATTTACCTGTGGTGGCCCATAGCGGCACCCGGTATGAGATCCGTTCAGCTCCCCGAGCATTTCGCCCAGCATATCCGCGAAATCATAATTGTTCTTTATGTAAGGAAGGAATTTTTTATACTCCTTGTAATAAAAAGTCCAGTCAACCCCATGCAGGTCCGGAACATAGAACTTTTTCTTAACCTGTCTCCACGCATGTTCAAAAACATAGGCTCTTTCACCGGCGGCATCCTGGATCATCTCTCCATTGATAGTAACATTATCCCGTTTCCCGGTTTCGGGGTCCAGTTTGATGATCCTTCCGCTGGATACCACGAACAACGATTTGCCATCTTTGGATAACTCAAAACCCGCCTGGTTGGCATCCAGCTTGGTCACCAGTTTGGTTTCTTTGGTACGCAGATCGGTCATCCAGAGATCAGCGCCTGTCTCAAAACGGGCCAGGTAATACAACTTGTCGTTATTATTATTGATGACAGCATCACTCATCACGGAAGTATGGGTGGTCAGCCGCACCTTTCTGTCACCGATATTATCCCATTCAATGATTACAGGAGTAACATCTTTGCCCGCTTTCGTGGTATCCTTCTTTTTATCTTTTTCCTCCTGCTCTTTTACCAGTGCAAAATCCTCTTTCGATAACTGAAAGCGGTCGAGCGCCTCCTGTGTCAGCAATACACCGTAAATGTCACCGGTGGTGGATTGTGTGTTTTGCGCCCGGTAACCATCGCGGTCACTGTACCAGTAGATCATTTTACCGTCTTTGGAAAACAAAGGAGAACCGTCTGAGAAGCCGCTCTGGGTCAGGTTGATCAGCTGCCCTTTTCCGTCGGATTGGATGATCCCGATATCCCGGATAAAGCCCAGGCCGGTCATATAACTGGTGATGATCCATTTGCCATCGGGCGACCAATCGAATCCCAGGTCGCCATCTGCGTACGAATAATTTTTATCTGCTGTAACAATGGTCCTGCTTTTTTTATCGGCCAGGTTAAATACCCGCAGGATAGTGCGTTCTTCCAGGAAAGCCACTTCCTTGCCATCCGGGGAATACAGCGGTTGAAACTCCTCTTTATCCGAGGCGATAACGGCTTCTTCTTTCAGCACTGTGGAAGCATAGAAATAAAGCTCTTCCTTTCGGGCAATGGAGGATGTATAAATATCCCAGCTGTTATTTCTTTCCGCGGCATAAATCAGGGTCCTGCCATCCGGACTGAATCGTACCATACGCTCCTGTTGAGGCGTATTGGTAATGCGTTTGGTAATGCCTCCCTCCACACTGCTGACAAATACTTCGCCCCTTGCCACAAATACCACTTCTTTTCCATTGGGAGAGACGGACATTTCGCTGATGCCACCGCTTACCGGAAGGATTTTTTCCTGGTTGGCCCTTCCATCAAGAAGTACCGATACGGCCAGTTTTTTCGGGCGCTCTCCTTCTTTCATCGTATAGATCTCGCCATCGTAATTAAAACAAAGCGTATTATTATCAGCTGCGGTCAGAAAACTAACCGGGTGTTTACTTAACTTGGTTACAGCGGTCGAACCACCGTTATTGTTCAGCGAG
>CAZEZE010000282.1:0-2722 GCA_964516445.1 uncultured Chitinophaga sp.
ATGCGCCGTGGGATCGTTGAGCCGTTCCGTCATGTTATGTCCCCGGGCAATGATCTTTTCATGCATCACCACCACGGCCCCGATAGGGATCTCCTCATCCTCAAAGGCTTTTTTGGCCTCCTTCAGCGCCTGCATCATATAGTATTCATCCGTCATCGGGAGAGGAGATTTAGCTAACTTGGTATAAAATTAGAATTAATGACGCATATAGCCAGCCTGGAGAAAATGCGGGCTTATTTTAATAGCGGGGCAACACGGACCCTTGATTTCCGGAGGGAGCAATTAAAAAAACTAAAATCCGCTATCCTGAAATACGAGGAGGAATTGTATGCGGCTTTATATGCAGACCTAAAAAAAAGTAAGGAGGAATGCTGGGTAACAGAGCTTGGTTTTGTGATCGCGGAGATCAATGCCGCCCTTCATAGCCTGGGTTCCTGGATGAAACCCGAAAGGACGGGAACAAACCTGGTTAATTTTCCTTCGGCCAGCCGGGTGATCCGGGAGCCACTGGGCGTTGTACTTGTTATTGGTCCCTGGAATTATCCCTTTATGTTGCTGATCAACCCCGTCGTTGGCGCTATGGCAGCCGGCAACTGTATCACAATAAAACCCAGTGAATTTGCCCCGGCTACAGATACGGTAATGAAAAAGATAGTAGAGGAAACTTTTCCGCCCGAGTATATCCTGTACTTGCAGGGGGAGGGCCAGGTACTGATACCGTCCATGATGAACCATTTCACCTTTGACCACGTGTTTTACACCGGTAGCACATCCGTGGGAAAGATCATTTACAAAATGGCCGCGGAAAGACTCGTACCCGTGACACTTGAACTCGGCGGAAAAAGTCCCTGCGTGGTGGAAAGCGATGCCCATATCAAAGTAGCGGCCCGTCGCATCGCGATGACCAAATTTTCCAATGCCGGGCAAATGTGTGTGGCCCCGGATTACGTCCTGGTACACTCATCCGTTAAAGAAAAACTGCTGGAAGAACTGGTAAAAACAATACCCGGACTTTTCAGCGATAAACCGGAAGAAAGTTATAATTACGGTAAGATCATTAACGAGAAACAATTTGATCGTATCGCGGGGTATTTGTCAAATGGTACAAAGGTTTGCGGCGGAAGGACGGACAGGGCAAAACTTTTTATTGAACCAACCATTCTCACGGATGTTTCAGTAGAGACTCCGGTGATGAATGAAGAGATCTTTGGCCCGGTGCTGCCGGTCATTCCCTTTACAACAACGGAAGAAGCCAAAGCCGTAATTGACCGTCATCCCGACCCGCTTTCTTTCTATGTATACACGTCCAGCAGGAAAAAAGAAAAAGAATGGCTTGAGGCAGTACCCGCAGGAGGCGCCTGTGTAAACAATTCAAGCTGGCACCTGACGAACCACCACCTGCCCTTTGGCGGGCGGGGTTTCAGCGGGATAGGTTCTTATCACGGACGGTATTCATTTGAGACATTCAGTCACAGGAAAGCCGTGATGCGTACCCCCACCTGGTTTGACCCGAAGATAAAGTACCCGCCGTTCAAAGGAAAGCTGAAACTTTTTAAATGGATCATCCGGTGAGCAAACTAAAACGATTCTTTTTTGTTCTCGTTATGATCCTGGCTGCCTTTGCAGCATATGTGGAGATCGTGAACCGTAATTCAAAAAATATGACCTACCGGCAGAAAATTCTCAAAGCGGTTTACCCGGCTTTAATGTGGTTTTCAAAACTCACGGGAAAGAATAACAAAGAACTTTCCGGGGACAAGCAACCCCCTGTTTCATTTTATTCACTAAAGACAACACTGAATAACGGCGACACTCTCGATTTTGCCGGGTTGAAAGGGAAAAAAGTACTGCTGGTGAATACCGCCAGCGATTGCGGCTACACCAACCAGTACAACGACCTGCAAAAACTGGCGGATGAACATAAAGACAAACTGCTGGTGATCGGTTTTCCTGCGAATGATTTCAAGGAACAGGAAAAAGGAACGGATGAGGAAATTGCGCAGTTCTGTAAGTTGAATTTCGGGATCAGCTTTCCGCTGGCAAAGAAATCGGTAGTAATCAGGACGGCCGGGCAAAACCCGGTATACCAATGGTTGACCGACTCCTCCCGGAACGGGTGGAACAGGAAACAGCCTTCATGGAATTTTACCAAATACCTCGTGAATGAAGAAGGTAAACTGATAAATTATTTCGGACCTTCGGTTTCACCAGTAAGCAAAGAAGTATTGGATGCGGTCAGTCAATAAATCACCGTTATGTTTACCCGGGCAGATATTGAAAAATATTTCAACGCTGAGAAAGAGGAAAGCAGGGTCTTTCTCACGATCGGTATCACTGCGGTCGTGCTGGCCCTTGTTTACTTATTGTTGCTGAAAACTAATTTTTATAAAGGAGCGTCCATTCCCCTGCTGCTGCTGGGACTCCTGCTGATCCTGGTGGGTTATACTGTGATGAGAAGAAGCGATAAAGACCGCATCCGGAATGTTTATGCCTATGATATGAATCCCGCTGAACTAAAAGAAAAAGAATTGCCACGTATGAAAATTGTGATGCGGAATTTTGTGATCTACCGATGGCTGGAGATCTTTCTTTTTGGGGCTGGCGCTGGACTTTATATTTATTTCATCCGTGATTTTGAAAATGATTTCTGGCGCGGTTTCGGGCTGGCGCTGGCGGTCATGGCCCTGATAGCCCTGATGGCGGATTATTTTGCCGAAAAAAG
>CAZEZE010000282.1:2822-4129 GCA_964516445.1 uncultured Chitinophaga sp.
AATTATGAATATAACAGATATCATTGGCTCGGCCGGCGTTGGTCTGATACTGATGGCCTATTTCCTGAGCACGGAAAAACTGCTGCAACAGGATGGTAAGATGTATTATGTGATCAATATTTTCGGGGCGGGGCTGGCCACCCTCGCATCGGTGCAGCTCAACTACTGGCCATTCGTGATCCTGGAAGGGGCGTGGACACTGGTTTCCATTTACGGACTGATGCGGGCGATGCGAATAAAGATCAGTTAATTAACCGGGCATTTCTCGTGGTAATTCACCAGTTCAACCGGTATCTTCTCAAAGACATACCCGCTATAGGTTCGGGTGATCTCATCCAGCACTTCGCTGATCTCTTCTTCCGTTTTTAAGGTGACCAGTTTATTCCGGAACTCTTTGATATTAGGCAGCCCTTTCAGGTAATTGGCATAATGCCGGCGCATTTCATTAATGCCCACAACGGGGTTCTTCCATTCGATGGAACGGCGCAGGTGTTTCCGGCATACCGAAATCCTGTCTTCGATCGAAGGGGCGGGAAGATGTTCACCAGTTTGTAGAAAATGTTTGATCTCGTTAAATATCCAGGGATAACCAATAGCAGCCCGGCCGATCATGATACCATCCACCCCGTAACGGTTCCTGTATTCCAACGCTTTTTCAGGAGAATCAATATCACCGTTCCCGAACACGGGAATTTTTATCCGCGGGTTATTCTTCACTTTACCGATCAGCGACCAGTCGGCTTCTCCTTTATACATCTGGGTACGCGTACGCCCGTGTATCGCCAATGCCTGGATACCCACATCCTGTAAACGTTCTGCCACTTCTTCAATGTTCTTTGTATTGTCATCCCAGCCAAGACGAGTCTTAACAGTTACCGGAAGTGTAGTTGATCTCACTACAGCGGAAGTAAGTCTGACCATCAGGTCCACGTCCCGCAACACACCGGCGCCCGCGCCTTTCAGGGCCACTTTTTTTACGGGGCAACCAAAGTTGATGTCGAGCAGGTCGGGATTGGTCACTTCCACAATTTTCGCCGCCAGTGCAAGACTATCTTCATCACCGCCGAAGATCTGGATGCCCACCGGCCGTTCATAATCAAAAATGTCGAGTTTCTTACGGCTTTTGATAGCGTCCCGGATCAACCCTTCGGAGGAGATGAATTCCGTGTACATCAGGTCGGCCCCGTTATCCTTGCATACGGCACGGAAAGGCGGGTCGCTGACATCCTCCATCGGAGCCAGTAACAACGGGAAATCAGGAAGTTGTATGTTACCTATCTTTACCACTTTGGAAACGGCAAATTTAC
>CAZEZE010000283.1:0-4113 GCA_964516445.1 uncultured Chitinophaga sp.
CCTGGCTTTGCGGGGATACATGGGCTCCTATCTGGCTATCGGCCGGCCTGGTATAAAAGTATTCGCTGCTGGCTTCGGGACTAACCTTCTCCACCAGGCCGGTGATCCTCACCTGGCGCTCCAGTTCTTTCCAGAAAAAGACAAGGCAGGCTTTGGGATTTTCCGACAATTGCTGCCCCTTGAAACTGGAGTAATTAGTGAAAAATGTGAACCCCTTTTCACTGAAATCCTTCAATAATACAATACGGGCCGAAGGGACCCCGTCTGCCGATGCAGTGGCAAGTGTCATGGCATTCACCTCGTCAACGGCGGCTTTCAGCGCCTGTTTCCACCATTTTCCGAATTGTTTGAACGGATCTTTTTCCGCTTTTTTCTCCAGCAGTTTCTTGTGGGAATAGTTCTTCCTGATATCAGCGATTCTTCCTTTCATATGAGGGGTTTTGACGGGCAAATATAAACCCTGCGGGTTTGACCGGAAATGATAAAAGCCCGGATAGGGCTTTTTCCTGGTTCAATTAATGTCCCCTGCTCAGGTATTGGTATGCTTCTTTGCCAGTTCATCCCTTTCTTCCGCCACCATGTTCAGCATGCTTTCCAGTTCCCCGATCCTTTTCAGCTGACCCTCCAGTTTTTTATTAGCGTCCGAAACGGCCTGCATATCATAGTTAAGCTCTTCGAGATAAGCCACTTTTTTCTGCAGTTGCTGCCGCTGGAAATTAGCCTCCCTGAGCTTTTCCTCCGTTTCCGCAAGCACCGACTGCAGTTCACGGTTCTCATTGCTGATGGCCGCAAAACGGGATTTTTGCTCCTCGTAATCCTTTGCTGTTTTATAATGCTCCTCTTTCAGGTCCTCGTATTCAAGGTTGAGCTTTTTGGAGACCATTACCTGGTTCTCCAGTTTCTGGATCTTATCCTGCAGGGCATTGAACTCGCTGTGGGCGTTTTCCAGCATGGAGCTCATTTCCGAGGTGAGCTCCTGCTTCTGGCGGATATTGTTCATCTCGCGCTCCTTCTGCGAGAGCTGGTATTTGAGATCATCGATCTGGTTGGAAAGCTCCTCATTGTTCCGTAAAATCTCCTGCTGCTTTTCTTCCGTTTCTTTTATAATATCGATCTGTCCCAGTAACTGGTTGATCTTTTCGTTATACTCCTTCAGGCTGTTCCGCGCCTGGAAAAGCTGGTCGATATAACCCGGTTTGCCGGGAGAGGATGCTGGCGCTGCAGCCCGGAGAGTTTCTAATTCAGTTTTCAGTTTTTTGTTTTGTTTGCGGGTCTCTTCCGCTTCAATGGAGTTGATGCTGTTGTTCTCTTCCGTTTCTGCCAGCTTCTTTTTGAGAGTCTCCAGTTCCTTATCCCTGTATTCCACTTCGTTGAAATAACGGAGCTTCCAGTCTTCCAGTTCTTTTGCGATCTGCTGCAAGGCAGCCGGTGAATGGGCCCTGAGAGTGCGGCGGCTGCTGATGAAAAAATGGATCGTGACGCCCAGGACGACCGCTCCCAGCATCAGCACAATGATCTCAATAATGGATAGGCTCAGTTGGCTGTCCATAAACAGTAACGTAAGGTTGTTAAGCTATTAAAAACCGAGAAGAAAAAAGTTAATAGTTTTTCACAGACGGGGATAAAGGATGCTGACACAAGATAGTAGATACTGCAAATCCTGGAATAGGAAATACCCTTAGTAGTTATCCCCTTACAAGGGTACCCACTTTTTCACCGGTGACCACCCGGCGGAGATTTCCTTCCTTGTTCATATCGAATACGATGATGGGGAGATTGTTTTCCATGCAAAGGGTGAAGGCAGTCATATCCATGACCCTGAGATTATTGGTGAGACATTCCTGGAAAGTAATGACATTGAATTTCGTAGCCGTCGGATCCTTTTCCGGGTCGGCGGTATAGATCCCGTCCACACGGGTGCCTTTCAGGATAACATCGGCATTGATCTCGATAGCCCGGAGAGAACCGGCCGTATCGGTGGTGAAATAAGGGTTACCGGTGCCCGCACCGAAAATGACCACCCTCCCTTTTTCAAGGTGCCGGATCGCCCTGCGGCGGATATAAGGTTCGGCGATCTGTTCCATTTTAATGGCGCTCTGTAAACGGGTGTAAACACCCACTTTTTCCAGCCCGGCCTGCACCGCCATTCCGTTGATAACCGTGGCGAGCATGCCCATATAATCACCATGCGCCCTTTCGATCCCGGTCTCCGCCTCATTCATCCCCCTGTAGATATTGCCGCCGCCGATCACTACCGCTACCTGCACTCCCAGTTCCGTAATGGATTTGATATCCAGTGCATACTGCGCAATGACATCGGTGTCAAAACCAAAACTTTTCTCACCCATTAATGCTTCACCGGAAAGTTTGAGGAGGATGCGTTTGTACTTAGGCAACATGAGGCTGAATTTTTCGGGGCGAAGATACTACTTCGCCACTGACAAAAACAAGATTCATTGTTACCGGAATAATCCCTGGATACGGAGGTAAAGAACGGATCATTTTTTAATAGCGCGCAGGCTATACACCATAGGCAGCTTGCCTTCTATTCCTTTGATATGCCATTTGCCCTTTTCGGTTTCCGCCATATTCCTGAAACAGGGATATGGGGAGTACATATGTTCATTGAACAGCTCCAGCCTTAACCCCGCTCCGATCAGGGCGTTCAGCACTTCGCTGATACTGTGGTTCCAGCTGTATTCCTTGCCGGTGATCTCCGCGTTCCGGTCTGTATAGGTCCCCTGGTTCTCCGTAATGATCACCTCCCGGTTTTCGTAGGCATATTTGATATGGGTAAAATCATCATCAAACATCCAAACCACAGGATGAAATTCTGCGAGGTAAAACATCCCGCCGGGTTTTAATTTCTCATGAATCATCCGGGCCCAGGGTTCCAGGTCCGGCAACCACCCGATGGTACCATACGAAGTAAAAACAATATCGAATTCCCCTTTCACATGAGCGGCTGTGTCCAGCACATTACAACATACAAAAGAAGCGTTCAAACCCAGTTCCCTGTTCAGTTGCTGCGCTTCCTCAATGGCTGCATCCGAAATATCGACCCCGGTTACAATCGCTCCCCTTCTTGCCCAGTCAAGGCTGTCCATACCAAAATGGCACTGGAGGTGCAGCATGGATTTTCCTTTCACATCTCCAACTTCACTGATCTCAATGGGGGTTAATGCCGTTTCACCGGCTCTGAAACCGGAAAGGTTATAAAATTCCGAATCCCTGTGAACCTTTGCCCGCTGATTCCAGAGGTCTTTATTGGCGTTGAAATACTCGTTAAGTTTATTCATGCAATAAAATTAAAAAAGGGAGATCAGACTGAACTCCCTTTATCCAAATCGTTTTGTATCTATTTATCCTAATGCCACTCTTTTGAAAGAAGTCACTTTCACATCCCCGTTCTCTTTCAGGTATTCTGCCACTGATTTGCCGGCGTCTTTTACAAAGGCCTGGGCGGTCAGGGTCTGCTCCTTGAAGAAAGCGCCCATTTTTCCTTCGGCGATCTTCGCCAGCATCTCTTCGGGTTTACCGGCCATCTTCGGATCCTGCTTCATCAGTTCCATAACGATGTCCTTTTCCCGGGCGATCACATCTGCAGGCACGGAAGCCGCGTCTACGGCCACGGGATTCAACGCTGCGATCTGCATGGCCACATCTTTACCGGCATCGGCGGCTTCTTTGTCCATTCCCACCAGTACGCCAATACGGTAAGCACCGTGAATATAAGATGCCACGTATGGCGCATCGATCCTTTCAAACTTGGTAACACCGATCTTCTCACCGATGGCCGCCAGTTTGTCGTTCACCAGTTCCGCCACGGTAGCGTTGCCGGCCCTGGTATTCATCAGCTCATCCAGTGTCTGTACATTATTGGCGATGGCAGCATCCGCAATGGCCTGGCCAAAGGCAACGAAATCGGCATTCTTGGATACAAAATCTGTTTCGCAGCTTACACAAACAACGATACCGGTCTTATGATCAGCCGTTGTTTTGGCAATTACCACACCCTCTTTTGCTTCCCGGTCACCTCTTTTCGCCGCCACTTTCTGACCCTGTTTGCGCAGCCAGTCGATCGCCGCTTCAAAGTCACCGTTTGTTTCAGTC
>CAZEZE010000284.1:0-4078 GCA_964516445.1 uncultured Chitinophaga sp.
TTCGACGCATTCCTGTTCAGTTGAAGCAGTTCCGCCAGCGGTGCGAAACTCACCCTTTCTGCCCTGTACACCGCATCGAACTTGATATTGGCATTATAGGGATCGCCGTTCCATTCAATATAGTTCTCCGATTCCTTTTTCAGTTCAAATGGTTTTTTGAAGAACGACTGGAAGGTGAACAGGTAGTTCCCCTCTTCAATATCAAACCGGCCCCGCATGGAAAGCGGCTCTGTTGTTCCGGAACGGATATTCATTGAACCATTCCCTTTACCCTTGATCTCATCACCGGTCAGCTCATCCAGGATCACCCGCACCGCTACCATCGGACGGGGAGTTTTATTAACCGTAATGTCCACATCATAAATGATACTGGTACTGCCCGCCTTCACATCATCCTCGGTCATTTCCCGCCCGTATTTTCTTTCGACAAGGAAATCCGCGATACCGGATTCCCGGCTCGAAGATGGCGGAAGCGTAATATTACTGCTGTCCTTCTCTGAAGCCACAGCATCGATCTTCATGAACATATTGGACTGCGGACCCAGCAGCGAAAGCGAACCGGTTCCTTTCACATTTCCGTAAAATTGTTTGTTATCCCTGTACGTTGTATTCAGCAGCTGCACGGGTCGGTTATCATTTTCCCCGGTTGTACGCGGTTTGCGGGTGGATATATCCAGGTTATAAAACATGTTCCGGAACGATTCGTGTTCGATACCGCCGGTGAGGTAAACGGGGTTGCCCGTAATGGTATCCGTTAGTATGATACCGTCGAGGTTGATCTCCGATGCGGTCAGCCGGATATCCGTATCCCTGATCTTGTAAAAACATTGCGTGAAATTCACTTTCAGCCCCGCGTCTTTCAGTCTGCCGTTTCCCGTCACACTCAGTTCATCAAAGGGACCGCTGATACTGATATCACCTGTGAGGTAACCCCGCATATCCGAGAAAAGATTACCCAGGAACCGCTCCAGCACTTTGATCTGGAACTGCTGCGCCTTTAAGGTGATGAGATTGTTCTTCATCTTCTCCTTGTCACCAAAATAAATGGCAGCATCAAATCCCAGGTAGTTCACAGGGTTCAGCGTATTGCCTTTTACTTTCAGTTCCTTCAGTTTATCATCATATACCAGCGAAGCTTTCACTTCACCGAGAGAATCGTTATCCAGCCGCAGGAATCTTGTCTGGATATCATCGGAGGTGATCTTCAGGCTGGTGGTCGGGTCTTCGATCAGGACATTCCCCGAAAGCAATCCCTCCAGGCGGTTCTTTGGCATAAAATAAGGGGCGAAATCGGCGAGATTCACTTTGGAAAGCTCTACTTTGATATCGCTGCCGGTACCGGTCTTTGAAGGTTGTGTCCGGATAACGACCCGCTGGTCCGCTTCGGTGAGTTCCAGCAATCCGCTGGCGGGGGTATTGCTTCTTAATACCAGTTCCCCATTCTCCCCGATCGTCCATGTTTTACTGTTGATCGTAAAACTGGATGGATTGAATTCGATCTTAGCGCCATCCTGATACGTAAGCACCAGTGCATTGAGATCGGCTCTTTCCACAGCCTGGCTGGCGCCGGTAAGTATGGAAACTTTTGAGGAATCATTTCGGGCGCTGATGCGGAACAGCGCCTGGGGTATGCTCAGGCTGTCATTGATATGTAAATTGCTTGTCTTACCCGACACTACAAGACTGTCCGCGTCTCCCCTTGCGGTAATACTGATATCATCGAAATTATATCCCTTGAATTTAAACTGGGGTACGGTAGCGGTCAGCTCCATTTCGTTACGGGCAAGGTTCAGGCTCCCTGTGAAATGGGAATTACTGAATCCTACAAGGGCGGGACTCACCAACTGCAGGTATTCATCCACGTAATAGGTTTCGATATCAAACCGGAAGTCCTGGTCGCGGGGCAGCCGTTTCGGCGCCTTTACATAGGCCGGGTAATATTTATTCAGCAAAAAGGTAACTGCCGAAGGCAGTTCATTCAGGTTGTACTTACCGGTGATCGTTGCCCTGAACTCATTGGATGATGCCGACAGGGTGCGCACACCGTCTATATAATCCGCGGAAACGATCAGCGAATCGAAGGACATGCGTTCCCCGTTCCTTTTTAACTCCGCTTCCGTAATACGGGCGGTTCCAAGGAAATTGTCCAGGTTGATGCTGGAAAAATCAAGGTCCGCCTTCCCGCTGAATGTGATACTGTCCTTCAGGAGTTGCAGGTTGAACAGGTCAGCCTTTGCCACGTTGGCCAGCAATTTGAAGCGCGGTGTGCTCTTATTAAAATCAATAATACCGTTCATGACCAGGTCGGCATTCTCATCTTTGATGGAAGCCACCCCCTCAAACATTTTCTTATCCAGCCTCCCGTCGATGGAAATATTGCTGTACCGGTAATGGTTAAAATCAATATACCGGATAGTGCCGTCAATACTGGTGTTGCGGCTTTTTTCATTGAATCCCGTTCCCTTTATGGCGGCGGTAAAAGATATATCCCCGATGGCTTTGTCTCCCAGGAATTCCCCCAGACTGAAATTATCCGTGGCGATATTCCCCGAATAGACCGGGTCGCGCCCCGCGGGCAGTTTCATATTCAGGTCGGAACGGATCGTGCCCAGCGCGGTTTGTATGGTTCCAAAAGTTACGAAGTCGCGAATGAAGCCGGTAAAGTTTCCTTTAAAATAAACGTACCCAACTTTGCGCAGGTCCGGTACCGTTACCTTGTTTAATGAGGGAACGATGGTCAGCGCATCTCCGTAGGTGGTCCGGAAATCATCCGCCCTGAAATCAATGAAGGTCCGCTGTATATCGGGGAGGCCCGTCAGGGAGATATCTCCCCTGAGCATTGTGTTGCTGCCGGCTTCTACCAGCATGTCCCGTCCCACCATATCATCCACGGTTCCCCTTACCTTACCCGCCAGGTTAATTTTCTTCTTCCAGTTTTTCAGCGCGGGCGCGAAGAAAGCAATATCATCACTGTCGACATAAGAATCCTCGAATACGGCGGCCATCTTCACTTTATTAATAAAATCTCCCATTTCATCCATATCGTTGTATGACATGGAAAAATAATTCTTCAAAATGCTGCGGTTGGTTTGTATCTCCATATGGCTGAAGGCCATCCCCTGCGGGGTCATCTTCAGGTCCGCTACCATGCTCTTCAGCTCAAACCCGCTGCGTTCGCCGGCACGGAGTTTCATATGGGCTGTGATCGTATCTTCCACGAAACGGGCATTGCTCCATTCGCCATTGATCCCGGTCACCAACATATGCTGCCCGTCAAAATGGGCAAAGGGCTCCCGTCCGCTGTCTTTATCCGTCTGGAAGATGCCATTGACGATCTTCAGGTCATCCACCTTCACGATCATCTTTCCCCTGTTCCAGGATACGGCCTCCTGTACAATATCCGTAAGTTCATCCGCGCTCCGTATCTTTTTGGGTTTTAGCCGGGCATAATTGTTCATTCGTACCACCGGTTCAATGATGACCAGTGACTTCACCTTGTACTCTTTCCCTGAAAGATCAAGTTTGTCGGCATCCAGGTCTAGTGCACCCACATGTATGGTCATATCCTGTCCCTGCCAGGCATCTTTTTTCAGGAAGGTTACATTCCTCAGTTCCAGTTTTGACAGGTTGAAGCGGATCCCGGCCTTTTTCTTTTTCGTGCTGTCTGTTGGTCCTGAAGAACCAAAATAATCGAAAAGGAACTGCTGCCTCCATACCGAATCCGTACGCTGGAATTTCAGGATCGCGTTATTCAGTCCCACGTATTTCAGTTCCGCTTCTTTTTTGAAAAAGAACCAGTCGGTGATGCGTACTTTCATCTCCCCGGCATACAGTACCGTATCACCCTGCCGGTCCCGGATCAGTACTCCTTCCAGGTGCATCCGGTTAAAAAGAGAAAAGTCAACATGGCCGATGCTGACTTTGGTCTGAAGGTCCTTTGAAAGTCTTTTAGTGACCTGGCGGGCGATCCAGTTTTGCCCGAATTGCGTTTGAATAAAAACGTACAGGGCCGCTATTAAAAAAAGCAGGATGAGGAAAAACCATTTCAGTATTTTCTTGAATCGTTTCAGGCCCCGGG
>CAZEZE010000285.1:0-4054 GCA_964516445.1 uncultured Chitinophaga sp.
CAAAAATAGGTGGTTGAGAAAAGATATATTTGCAATTCTTTAAATAAACACCGATTATGAAAAAGATCATCAATACACCCGATGCGCCCGCCCCCATCGGGCCCTATAACCAGGCCATCCTCAGCAATGATATGCTCTTCATATCCGGTCAGATCGCCCTTGTACCGGGTACCCCGGACCTGGCCAATGCGACGGTTGCCGACGAAGCCCACCAGGTCATGAAAAACTTAAAGGCCATACTTACTGCGGCAGGGATGAACTTCAGCAACGTGGTTAAAACAACCATTTTTTTAAGCGATATGAGCCTCTTTGGGAATGTGAACGAGATTTATGGCAGTTATTTTGATACTGATTTCCCGGCAAGGGAAACAGTAGCCGTAAAAGGGCTTCCCAAAAATGTAAATGTAGAGATCAGCATGATCGCTTCAAAATGAGTACAGCAAAACTGGTGATCGTCACCGCAAAGGTTCATGAAACTCTGAATGATACCCTTCAGCAGAAATGATATACCGTATTTTATTTACCCCTGGTCACTTACGAAGAACTGCTCGGGCTTATTGACGATGCCGAAGGGATCATAGTAACTACCCGGATAAAGATAGATAAAGCTCTGCTTGCCAAAGCCGAAAAATTAAAATGGATCGGTCGCATGGGAAGCGGGATGGAGCTGATCGATGTGGATTATGCCCGGACAAAAGGGATCAGGTGTATCAGCAGCCCGGAAGGTAACCGGAATGCAGTTGCGGAACACGCGTTGGGTATGCTGCTGAACCTGTCGCATAAGATCAGCAGCAGTTTCCTTGAGATCAGGGAAGGTAAATGGATACGGGATGAGAACAGGGGAACGGAGCTGACGGGTAAAACAGTTGGCATAGTCGGCTATGGTAATACGGGAAGCAGTTTTGCGAAATTGCTTGCTTCCTTTAATGTCACTGTACTGGCCTATGACAAGTATATATATGGCTTTGGTGATGGCTATATCAGGGAGGCCAGCCTGGAACAGGTATGCCGGTATGCCAATGTAGTGAGCTTTCATGTACCGCTTACGGATGAAACCAGGCATATGGCCAACGAGTTTTTTTTCAATGCCCTGCAACAGCGGCCATTTATCCTTAATACATCACGGGGGCCGGTCGTAGAAACACCTGCTCTGATCGGTGCTTTACAGCAAAATATGATTGCCGGGGCCGCGTTAGATGTACTGGAGAACGAAAAACCCGCAAGCTTTTCACCCACAGAACGGGAGGAGATGAAATTCCTCACCACGCAACCCAATGTGCTGCTGACGCCCCACATTGCAGGATATTCTGAAGAAGCTTTTTATAAAATGAGTACGGTCATCATCGAAAAGCTGGAAATATAAAAATTTTACTACTTTTGTAATACATGCAACGCCTTAGGCTCCCTGAGGCGTTGTATTTTTTTGTTTGCTAAAATGAATTTTATGAATGCAACTAATTATGTGACCAGGGATACATTTGAAAAGATGAAAGCGGAGCTGCAGCATATGAAGGGGGTGGAAAGGCCGGCTGCCAGCCATGCCATTGCTGAAGCAAGAGAAAAGGGCGACCTGAAGGAAAATGCAGAATACGACGCCGCCAAGGAGGCCCAGGGTATCCTGGAAGCCAAGATCAAACACCTCGAAGGGGTTATTGCCAACGCAAGGATACTGGATGAGACAAATATCGACACCAGTAAGGTCTCTATTCTGACGAAAGTGACACTCACCAACCTCAATACAAAGAAAAATGTGACCTACAAGATCGTATCCGAAAAAGAGGCCGACCTGAAACAGGGAAAGATCTCTGTTACCTCACCCATCGGGCATGGACTCCTGGGTAAGGCAGTGGGAGATGTGGTGGATGTTCAGGTACCGGCCGGGATACTCAAATTCAGGATTGAAAAGATCGAATTATAAGGGTCATCTGGCCCCGTACAGAAATGTGCCCTCCCGGGGCAGTTTTTTTTGTACCTACCTTTACAAAAAACTTTGTATGACAATCTTTTCCAGGATCATCGCCGGCGACATCCCCTCGTTCAAAATAAAAGAGAATGAAAAATTCATTGCCTTCCTCGATATTGAGCCGCTTGTGAAAGGACACGTGCTGGTGGTTCCCAAAACCGAAGTAGATAAGATATTCGATGTGCCGGATGAATACCTTGCAGAAATGCTGGTATTTGCAAAGCCGATCGCCCATGCCATAGAAAGGGCCTTTGACTGCAGGCGATGCGGTATCTGTGTTGTGGGACTTGAAGTACCCCATGCACACATGCACCTGGTTCCCATCAATTCATCCAACGACCTGAATTTTACCCGGCCCAAACTCAAATGCTCCGGAGAAGAATTGAAAGCGGTACAGGAAAAACTGCTGGCGCAGCTGGGATAAGTTATTTGACCTGGAGGCGGAAGCCCACCCCGTGTATCGTTTCCAGTACGATATTGGGATCGGCCTTAAAATGTTTACGCAGCTTGGTGATGAATACATCCATGCTCCTGCCCAGGAAATAGTCATCCTTGCCCCAAACGTTAAGCAGTACCTCTTCTCTTTTCAGTACCTTGTTCTCATGCTGTGCAAAAAAACGAAGCAGGTCGGATTCTTTCTGGGTGAGGGTGATCGTTTCGGTGGGGGAGTAGATCTTCAGTTCGTTGAACACGAATTTCAGTTTACCCAGCTGGTATACCTCAATGGTATCTGCCTGTAGTTTTTTGGTCCGCCTTAAAAAGACCTCCATACGCATGATCAGTTCCTCCACGCTGAAGGGTTTGGTGATATAATCATCGGCGCCTGACTGGAAACCTTTCAGTTTATCATCCTGCATGCTTTTGGCCGTAAGAAAAATAATAGGCACCCTGTCGGTCAGCTGCCTGATCTTTTTAGCCAGTGAGAAACCATCCCTGGCCGGCATGTTGATGTCGAGCAGGCAGATATCGAATTCCTTTTTCTGGAACTGCTGCCAGGCCACTTCTCCATCGGGGCAATGCGTAACCTCGAAGCCGATATCCTGCAGGGAGTCCTTGATCACGAATCCCAGCGAAAGATCATCCTCGGCCAGTAAAACTTTTCCCTTTGACATATGAACAGCTTTAATTACGCGGTAAATGAATAGTGAACCGGCTTCCTTTCCCCGGCTCACTGTCTACTTCTATCCTGCCGTTATGTGTATCTACCACCTTCTTTACAAAATTCAGGCCCAAACCAAAGCCCTTGTGGGTGTGTAATTCGCCCTCGGTGATGCGGTAGAACCGGTCAAATATTTTTTTCTGGTGTTCTTTGGCGATCCCGATACCGTTGTCTTTTACCGATATGCTGAAGTCATTCCCTTCAACGGCTGTAGTGATACCGATCTCCGGTGCAGCAGAATACTTGATGGCATTCTCGATCAGGTTGATAAAGCTGAGCCGTAAATAGGCCTTATCGGCTTTAATAATCGTGTCTGGCCGGGCAAAAGTTGTTTTGATGACCGCATTTTTTTGTTCAATGAGGGGTTGCAGGTCGTTGATGGCCTCCTGCATCAGTGTATTGGCGTCGAAATGCTCTTTTTCCAGCGGCAGGCTGCTGCGGTCGGTATAAGCGATCTCCAGCAGTCGCTGCACCTGTCCCTGCAGGTGTGAGGTTTGTTCGTTGATGATGCCGGCATAATTATTCAGCCTGTCGGGCCGCTGCACGATATTCTTCTGCTGCAGCACTTCTGCAGCGATCTTGATCACGGCCAGCGGGGTCTTGAACTCATGCGTGAAATTATTCACGAAATCACGCTGGGTCTCGTTGAAGAATTTCTGGCGGTAGAGATAGAAGATACTGATGCCGAACCCGATCAGCACCAGTAACAACAGCCCGCTGGAAGCGATCCAGAACATCATCTGCTTGATGATATACTGACCGCGGTGGGGAAACAGGAGGATGATGTAGGAGTAATCCTTTTTAATAACCGGCAGCGGACTTTCTTTACTGGCTTCATGGTACGAATCGGGCAGGTCGATATACTGTTCATCTACATACTTATCCAGCTCGGTAATGTTTTTTTTTTCCCTGCATTCGGTTTTCACATCGTA
>CAZEZE010000286.1:0-4048 GCA_964516445.1 uncultured Chitinophaga sp.
GGCACGGCCAGCCATTTCAAAAGGAGAAATGCCGTGATAGCCACCAGCACGAGAACATATTTCGTCCAGTTATTCTTAATCCCATAATCTTTGAACTTCAACGCCATCAATGGCAGGGTGGATACCATCAGCCAGGAAAGAGCCGTAATGACCCCATAGAGGAACCATTTGTTGAGCAAGAGTTCCTGCACCCATGCTTCGTTCACATTCCAGTAGATCAGCGGAAGTGATGCTACGAAAATTCCTGCTGCTGGTATCGGCAAGCCTTTGAAATGATAGGACTGGCTTGTATCCAGATTGAATCTTGCCAGTCGCCATGCCCCCGCACAGGGAACCAGGAATGCCGGCACCAACCAGATAACGGAAGTATCCAGTGAGTTGGTCTCTTTCGCGAAACTCAACCGGAGAAACTGGTAAAGGATCATTCCCGGTGCCACTCCAAAACTCACCACATCGGCCAGCGAATCCAGTTGCTTGCCCATTTCGGATGTGGCATTGAAAAGTCTTGCCACAAATCCATCCAGGTAATCGACCACGGCTGCCAGCCCGATAAACAGGGAGGCCAGCCAGATCTTCTCCGGTATATCGATCCAGGTGGCCCCGTCTCCCTCACCGGCAATGCTGATTCCATTTTGCAACGTAAAGACGATGGCAATGCAGCCGAATACGAGGTTGATGAGGGTGAAGAGGTTGGGGATGTGTTTCATTATGTCCACGGTCCACTGTCGACAGTCCACAGTAAGTCGCCTACTGTACAGTGTTTTAATTCAGTGATTTAATTAATGCCTGGATCATTATTACCAAAGTTTCTGTTTGATCATAAAGCCTGGTAAACTTTTCTTTATCAATGTAATTTCTTCTTTTAGCCAAATATAAGCATCCTACAACCTCCATAGCTGAACGGTTCGCAATTAAAAGAAATCTTTTGAATTCCGCATTCGATAAACCGGTCGACCCTTCTACGATATTTAGTGAAATTGAATTGGCAGCTCTTCGGATCTGACTTGATAATGAATAAAGTTCATGCTGCGGAAAACTTTGTACAAGCAGCTCAATTTCGTCCGTTAGTTCTAATGACAATTGCCAAACTTTCAGCTTCTCAAACTTGAATCCCATAACACACTTTTTCAAACACACAATGATTTTCAAACTGTAAACGACCTGCTGTGGACCGTCGACCGTGGACTGCGGACTACTTCCTCATCAACGATTCGATCTCCTCCGCCGTAATCGGTATATTCTTCATCAGGTCCTTATTACCATTCTTCGTGATCCAGAGATTATTCTCGATCCGCACACCCATTTGCTCCTCCTCGATATAGATCCCCGGTTCCACGGTAAAGACCATACCCGGTTTGATCGGTTCGGTACGGGTGCCGAGGTCATGTACATCCAGGCCCAGGTGGTGGGAAATACCGTGGTAAAGATATTTGCGGTAGGCCCTGTTTTCCGGGTCCTCATTCTTTACATCTGTTTTTTTCAGCAACCCGATCTTCAGGAACTGTTGTGTCGCTTCTTCCCCTACTTTATCTGTATAATCCACGATCGTAATGCCGGGTTTGAGCAGGCTTTTCGCATAATCGTGAAGATGCAGGCAGGCATTGTAAACCGTTTTCTGCCGCCGTGTGAACTTACCATTCACCGGTACGGTACGGGTAAGATCGGCGGCATAATAACCGTATTCCGCGCCAAAATCCATCAGGATCAGTTCGCCGTCCTTACATTCCTGGTCATTGCTAACATAGTGCAGGATACGGGCCCTGTCGCCACCGGCGATGATGCTGCCGTAAGCTTCCCCGGTAGCCCGCTGGTTTAAAAAAGAATGAAGGATCTCGGCTTCAATCTCGTATTCCATTACTCCGGGTTTGATGAATTTCAGCAACCGGCGAAACGTATTTTCCGTGATATCGATCGCCTTTTGGATCACTTCAACTTCGTAAGCAGTCTTGATGCCCCGGAGCTCCTTCATCAGTTTGGCCGCACGCAGGTAATGATGGAGCGGATATCGGCTCTGCATTTCATCGATAAAGCGGTAATCCCTTGATCGTAACAGGTTGTCCTTTCGGTCATTCTCATTACTGTCGAGGTAAATATTATCCGCGAGATGGATCCAGGGTTGCAGCAACCCGTCCAGGCTGTCGAGCCAGACAATGGTCTGCATTCCGCTGATGGCCCGGGCTTCGTTGACCCGGAGTCTTTTACCATTCCATTTTTCCTTGAGTTCATTGGGCCTGACCAGCACCAGCACTTCCCGGTATTTCGGATCCGGGTTATCCGGAAAAAGGATGACCATGCTGTCTTCCTGTGTAATCCCGCTGAGCCAGAATACATCCGTGTTCTGCTTGAAACGGTAAATGGCATCGCCGTTACTGGGTACTTCATCATTGCTGACAAAAATAGCTATCGAGTTACGGTGCATCTTGCTGATAAAGCGTTCCCGGTTCTTTATAAACAGTTCGGGGTTAAGAGGTAAATATTTCATATGTGATGGTTCGTAAAAGGTTTAAAACGGTTTATGATCGAAATCCGGTTAAAGATAACGAGCAAACCTGTTTGCCAATTATCGTTTATCACATTTAGGGGAAAAGAAGACTTAATTGAAAGATTTTCAACACTATTCCCCTATTTTTTAATTCTTTATAATCAAACAGGATGATGGTTCAGGGAAACCGTTCAGAACAAAATAATATTTAGTTCAATTTTAATGTGTGTCACTAACACTTGTTTGTGTATAAATCCGATTGTCTCTTACCTTTGTTCCTTCAACAAACTTCGATTGCTTTATGTCAGCACCCATTATCAGTCTCCCTAAGAAAACCCTTCTCCGGCTCGGTTTAACAAACACCGAATCCATTCATTACCAATTATCACCCGAAGAGCTTGTACAGGATACTATCCGGATCGGCGAGGGGGTGCTCAACGATACCGGCGCGCTGGTGATCCGCACGGGCGAATTCACCGGCCGCTCCCCGAAGGATAAATTCACGGTAAAGGACGAAACCACGGCCGATACCGTTCACTGGAACGAGTTCAATATTCCCATCGAACCCAAATATTTCGACCTTATTTATAAAAAAGCGATCGACTACCTTGATCAGTTGCCGGAATTCTGGATGCGCGACTGTTATGCCTGCGCCGATCCGCGTTACCGGCTGAACGTTAGGGTAGTGAATGAAAAACCCTGGAATAATTTATTTGCCTATAATATGTTCCTGCGCCCAACAGAGGAGGAACTGGAAAATTTTGAGCCAGAATGGAATGTGATCTCCGTTCCGGGTCTCCGGCTGGATCCTAAAGAATGCGGAACCCGCCAGCACAATGCTGCCGTGGTTTCCTTCAAACATAAAACGATCGTAATCGCAGGTACCGGGTATACCGGTGAGACCAAGAAAGGCATCTTCACCATTCTTAATTATATTCTTCCCCACGAAAAAAATGTGCTGAGCATGCATTGCAGCGCCAATATGGGCAAGGACGGCGACAGCGCCATTTTCTTTGGACTCAGCGGTACCGGCAAGACGACCCTCAGCGCCGATCCGAACCGTAAACTGATCGGCGACGATGAGCATGGCTGGACAGCGGACAATATTTTTAATTTCGAGGGTGGTTGTTATGCCAAGACCATTAATCTCACGGAAGAAAAGGAACCGGAGATCTTCCATGCCATCCGCCCGGGCGCCCTGGTGGAAAATGTCACTTTCTACCCCGGTACCAACAAGATCAATTTCGAAGATGCCAGCATTACCGAGAACACCCGTGTCTCCTACCCCCTGAACTTTATCAGTAACGCGCAGGAACCCTCCGTTGGCAACCTGCCGAAAAATATTTTCTTCCTGACCTGCGATGCGTATGGAATCCTGCCACCTATTTCGAGGTTAACACCCGGACAGGCCATGTACCAGTTCATTTCGGGGTATACCGCCAAAGTGGCCGGTACGGAAGCGGATGTAACGGAACCCAAGCCAACTTTCAGTGCCTGTCTCGGCGCCCCCTTCCTCCCCCTTCACCCCGGAAAATACGCACAGATGCTGGGCGAAAAGATGCAGGA
>CAZEZE010000287.1:0-4019 GCA_964516445.1 uncultured Chitinophaga sp.
CGTAAAAATTGGTATTGGGCCGCTGCGGCCGCTGTTGTTCTGATCGTAGCGGGAGTCCTTGTTTTTGGCGGAGGCATTGTGACAGGCAGTACAGGGAAAAAGCAAATGGCCCGGCAGGTGAATGAGATCTCTACCCGGCAGGGTTCAAAATCAAAAGTTGAATTGCCCGACGGAACAGTGGTATGGCTGAACGCGGGCAGCAGGCTTACCTATAATAAGGAGTACGGACAACAAACCCGCGAGGTGATGCTCGAAGGGGAAGGTTATTTCGACGTTATGAAGAATAAGGAGAAGCCTTTCATTATCCATACCTCCAATATCAATATTAAGGTACTGGGCACCGTATTCAATGTAAAAGCATACCCGGAAGACAAGCAAACAGAGACCAGCCTGTTCCGGGGAAGTATCGAAGTGACCATTAAAAACAGGCCCAATGACAAGATCATTCTTTCTCCCAGCGAGAAACTGGTGGTAGAGAATGAACCGGTTATACATACACCGGAGCGGGGACTGCCTGACAGGCTACTTCCTGCTATCGAGATCAAAAAATTAAAATACAATACAGAAGACAGTGCCGTTGCGGAGGCTCAGTGGATCGACGACAAATTTGTTTTCAATGATGAATCTTTTGAAGATCTCGCCGTGAGGATGCAACGATGGTATAATGTACAGATTGTAATAACCGACCCGGTCTTGAAAGGTAAAAGGCTGACTGGAAATTTTGAAAAAGAAACGATCGGGCAGGCCCTGGAAGCTTTGAAGATATCCATTCCGTTCCGGTACGAGCTCCAGGGTTCTAAAATTATTATTAACCGTTAATGTTTAAGGCCATATGAATTCCAGTAATACAACATGATATAAAAAAGACGGAATTCCGCTGCAACGGAATCCCGCCATCAACAGGTAGTAAACGGGGCCCTCGGAGGTTGCCCGCATTTTTCACCTTCCAATCGTAAATTATGAAAAAAACTGAAACAGCTGCTGTTTCGCCAAAGGTTCAGATCTTAAAGATTGCCAGAATTATGAAACTTACGGTTGCTTTTTTGCTGTTTGCCAGTCTCCAGGTTTCCGCAAAAGGATGGGGCCAGGAACGTATCACGCTTAAAATGAGTGAGGCGGAAATCAAGAAAGTTCTTCTCGCCATTGAGAAAAAGACGGAATACCGTTTCCTTTTCACGGAAGAATCTGTGAAAGGCAAACCCCGTGTAAACCTGGATGTAAAAGAGGCCACACTCCCGGAAGTACTGGATAAAGTGTTGGCCAACACGGGAATCGGTTATAAAGTACTTGGCACAAACCTGGTGGTCCTGAAAGAAGGAGCCACTACCGTTGAGATCAACGCGCAGGAGACCAGGATAACCGGAAAAGTTACGGCTCCCTCCGGTGAACCGCTGGCCGGGGTTTCCATATCAGTAAAAGGTACGAGAACCGGAACCGTTACCGATGCGAACGGAAATTTCGCGATCACGGTACCGGACGATGCCATCCTGGTCATCAGTTCGATCGGATATGAATCCCAGGAAGTGTCTGTAAGGGGAAAAACGACCCTGTCTATCACACTCCGCCTGTCAGAAAAAGTTCAGGATGCCGTGGTGGTGATCGGTTATGGTACGGCTGTGAAAAGGGACCTTACCGGGTCTATCACCAAAGTGAAAGGAGAGGCGATCGCTTCTCAACCCAATACCAACCCCCTGGCTTCGCTGCAGTCGAAAGTGGCCGGTTTGAATATTGTGAACAGCGCTATTCCGGGTTCTACACCCGATGTAAGGATCAGGGGAACGATCAGTGTCGGATCCATCCGGCCGGTCTATATCATTGACGGAATTTTCAGTGATAATATGGATTTTGTGAATCCCAGTGAGATTGAAAGTGTGGAAGTGCTGAAAGACCCGTCTTCACTCGCCATCTTCGGTATCAAAGGTGCCGCGGGCGCGATCCTGGTGACCACCAAGAAAGCCAAAGCAGGACAACTCAATATCAATTTTAATACAACGTACGGTGTGAAAACACTGGTCGATAAGATCCCACTCGCCAATGGGGATGAATTCAGGTCACTGGCTGCTTTTGAAGCCAATAACCGCGTGGATGATGATCCTTCTGCAACTTCTTATCTCTCCTTTGTGAATAACATTGGCGGACCGGGTATGGCAGCATTTACAGGAAATACGGACTGGATCGATGCCGTGACCCGCAATGCGAAATTCAGCACCACTAACCTGAGCCTGGATGGCAGTACTGAAAAGAACAGGTTCCACATGGGACTTGGTTATACCTATGATGAAGGCCTGGTAAAACATGTGCGCTATGACCGTCTGACCATGAACCTGAGTGATGAGTTCCGTGTTAACAAAACCTGGAAACTCGGATTCAATATAATCGGTTCAAAAGAAAGATTGCCTTATAACAGCGGCGCGCTGGAAAACGCCCGTCGTTCACTGCCTATCGTTTCGGCCGACACAAGACAATATTTCACGAAGAACCCTTACGGGGTAGATTCAGGATATTTTAATCTTTATTCCAATACCCCTATTATCCAGAATTCTGAAACCAACCCGCTGGCAACACTGGAGAACAACTGGGACAATAAGATCGATGACAAGTACCGTTTTGTGGGAAGCGCTTTTGTGGACATTAATATCACAAAGGACCTGAATTTCCGCCCTACCTGGTACGCTGATATGAGCTGGCGGAATAACCGTGAGTATACCTCGCTTTATGATCTTTTTGATCCTACGCTTTCCGGCGACCAGGTCATCGGTCGGAACACGCTTACGGCAGTCCGGCAGGACCTTATCAATACAAGAGCATTCCAGCAGGATTACATCCTGACGTATAAAAAGCGTTTCGGTGATCATAACCTGACAGCCACTGCCGGTTTCACCACGTACTATTTCAAAAGCGAGCATGTGGCCGGTACAGTGAGCCAGAAAGTAGAGGGTGTCAATATCATCCCGAACAATAAGCGTTTCTGGTACCTGAATACCGGTTTTGGCGATGTAAAAAGTATTATCCCCACCAACCAGAATGAGTATGCAACGGTTTCGGGTCTTGCGAGGATATTATACAATTTTAAGAACAAGTATTATTTAAATGCCAGTTTCCGCCGGGATGGCGCCAGCCAGATCAACAGGGATTATGCCAAGAAGTTCCAGAGTTTCTGGGCCGTGGGTGCTGCCTGGGAGATCACGAAGGAAAGTTTCATGGATAACCAGAATATCTTCAGTTTCCTTAAGCTGAAAGCTTCTACTGGTCTGCTGGGGAACTTCACAGCACAGGGTAAGAATTACCCGGCGTATCCCACCATTTCCAGTACTTCTTCCGCTGTATTCGGGGAGAACCTTATCCCGGTGTACGTGGCGGACTACCTCTACGATCCCAATCTTCATTGGGAAACAGTTAATTCCTCTGAAATCGGTATTGAGGCCGATATGCTGAAAGGGAAACTGCATTTTGAGGCTGATTACTATTACAAGAAGACCAAAGACCTGATCGTATTGCTAGAACCGTCAGGCATTCTCCCAACACTTACCAACAATGGTACCATTCAGAATAACGGATTTGAATTAGCCGCTAACTGGAACCAGAAGCTGAACGAGAAACTGAGTTTCTCCATCGGGGGTAACCTGACAACCTACAAGAACAAGGTTCTGCATCTTCAATACCCAGCCAGGCAGCGGATATCTTCCAGTGAACAAACTCCCAACCAGGCAGAGACAGGATACCCGATCGGCTACTTTTACGGCCTCGTGGTAGAAGGACTTTACCAGTCCTATGCTGACATACTGGGTTCCCCGGTCAACACCATCAACGGTGGTGGAGCTAAACCCGGCGATTTCAAGTATAAGGATCTCGACGGTAACGGACTTATCGATGAGAAGGACAGGACGATCATCGGGAATCCCACGCCGGACTTCACCTATGGTATCAGCACCACTTTAAATTATAAATCATTTGAACTTGGAATTGATTTTGCAGGATGCTATGGTAACGAGATATACAGGGTTTGGGGTACTTCCGAG
>CAZEZE010000288.1:0-3990 GCA_964516445.1 uncultured Chitinophaga sp.
TAGGAATTGCCGGTGATGATCGTAATCTTGGGCACCACCGAATTAGCCACGGCATTCACCATTTTGGCGCCGTCCTTGATGATGCCCGCGTGTTCGCTGCGGCTGCCCACCATGAATCCCGTTACATCCTGCAGGAAGACCAGCGGAATTTTTTTCTGGTTGCAGTTCATGATAAAACGGGCGGCTTTATCGGCACTGTCATTGTAAATCACTCCTCCCATCTGCATTTCCGCTTCCGGCTGCCCCGCTTTGCCTGATTTTCGCGCTTTCACCACCGTCCGCTGGTTGGCTACGATACCCACGGCCCAGCCATCGATCCGGCCATAACCGCAGACAATGGTCTTTCCATAATCTTCCTTGAATTGTTCGAATGCCGAATCGTCGACGATCCGTTCGATGATCTCCAGTACATCGTAGGGTTTACCGTCGGCGGGGAAGATTCCGTACAAATCTTCCGGGTTTTTTTTCGGAGGCAGGGGGCTGATCCGGTCAAACCCGGCTGCCGGCAGATTCCCCAGCATGCTCATCATCTTTTTGATATGATCCATGCATTCCTGCTCCGTATTGAATTTGTAGTCGGCGATCCCGCTGATACCTGTATGCGTACCGGCCCCGCCCAGGGTCTCCGTATCAATATCTTCGCCGATAGCGGCCTTCACGAGGTAGGGGCCGGCCAGGAAGATGGAACCATTGCCTTCGACCATCAGGGTTTCATCACTCATGATAGGAAGGTAGGCGCCGCCGGCCACGCAGGGGCCCATTACCGCGGCGATCTGGGAGATACCCATGGCACTCATCCGCGCATTATTGCGGAAGATGCGCCCGAAATGTTCCTTGTCCGGGAATATTTCATCCTGCATGGGAAGAAAAACGCCGGCGCTGTCGACCAGGTAGATCACCGGCAAGCGGTTTTCCATCGCGATCTCCTGCAGGCGCAGGTTCTTTTTTCCCGTAACAGGGAACCAGGCACCCGCTTTCACGGTCTGGTCGTTGGCCAGGATCACGCATTGCCGGCCGCTCACGTATCCGATACCGGCAACGGTTCCGCCGGCAGGGCAACCGCCTTCTGCTTCATACATCTCAAATCCGGCAAAAGCGCCGATCTCGATAAAGGGGCGGTCCCTGTCCACGAGGTAATCGATCCGTTCCCGCGGGGTCAGTTTGTTTTTTTCGCGTTGTTTTTCGATGGCTTTCTTACCGCCGCCGGTATAAATTTTCTCCAGCCGGCTGCGCATTTCACCGAGGGCACGACGGGCCAGGTCTTCGTTGCGGTTGAAAGCAATATCCGTTTTGTTCATGGTAGGACAAAGATAAGGGTTGGTGAAAAAGCAGGAGTGACTGGCCGGTATAACGGGAGGAACTGAAAATGGATGAAACCACGGGATACCCGTAGGACACAGATAATTTTATTTCCGTGCCGCTGTGCGTGCTGTGGTCATATCGGAAAATTCTTTCCGTTTTATCCGGGTGCTCCTGTGATGCTATATGCCCAGGGGGTAAAAAAATGTTTCCCGATACCTGTCTGCTGCAAAATTTTTTCCCCTGACTGCTGGAATTGCCTACCTTTTAGAAAATATTACGGTCAGCATGAGACGCTTCTTTTTATTACTTCTGTCCGGGTTTGTCATTCATGCCGCCCGCGGCTCGGAACAGGAAGGCTATATTTTGCAGCTAAACGGAGATACGGTAAAAGGCACCGTGGAGGCCGAGATAAAAAAACAACTGTTTGGCAAGGCCCAGCTCTCCCTTGGCGAGATGGAACAGTCCGTTTCCTTTAAGGAAGGAACAGGCAAATTCCGGAAATACCGGGCAGGGGAGATCAGCGGGTATGGCTTCCTTTATGGAAATAGCTGGTATCATTTTATCCTGCTCGACATGACCGTGAATACCTGGAAAAAATCAGAGGGAGGCGACCCGCATAAGATCAATAACCAGAAGATCTTCCTGCAGCGGGTGCTGGACGGAGCCCTTCCGCTGTATAAGAATTATTACCGGGTGGAAATGAAAACCCTCAGCCTGAATTCCGGCTCCACCAGTAAGACCGTGGAGGAGAAAGATGACCTGTATATCAGAACCCGGGATATGGGATTCGTGGAAGTGGCGCCGGCAAGGGCGGGCGATAATAAAAAATTCAGGGAATTCCTGATGAAATACCTCAGCCTCGAGGAAGATTTTTTGAAAACGGTCGATGATAAGGCCAAATTCAGTGATGCGGAAACCATAATCCGGTCCTATAACGACTGGAAGAAAAATAACTGAGACCAACGATAACCCGGATGCGCGAAAAATGAACGACAGACGATTAATCACCAAACACAGATCCATATGAAATTTCATCCTTACTCCCTGCTGGCCGTGATCATACTGGTTTTATCGGTTCCTGTTTCCGCACAAAAAATTGTCCTGGGCATCAATGGCGGGATCAGCATTCCCCAGCTGCGCAGCAGCGGGAACAACGAGGTCAGTGAGGGGTATTCCTCCCGCACCGGGCCGGTATTCGGGGTATATGCCGACTGGAAACTGACCAATATGCTCGCCCTGCGTACCCAGTTCGATTATTCCAGCCAGGGCGGTAAACGCAACGGCATGCAGCCGGTTACGGATCCGCCGCCGCAGCTCGTGCAGATGCTGCCCCCGGGGACAAAACTCTACGCTAACTTCAAAAACGAAGCCATCCTGAATTATTTTGAAATTCCGGTGATGCTGAAACTCAAAGTAGGGGAGGGAACGGGTAAGTTTCATTATTATGTGGACCTTGGTCCCTATATCGGCTTTCTGCTCAACGCCCACCAGAAAACCAGTGGTACCAGCCAGTTTTATCTGGATAAAGCCGGCACCATGCCGCTGACCGTCGGCGGAAATCCGTTACCCGCCCAGTCATTTGACGCCAATACTGATGTGAAGGATGACCTGCATGGCACCAACTTCGGGTTTACCGGCGGGGGAGGAATGGGTTATGCCCTCACCAAAAAACAATTCCTGATCCTCGATGTGCGGGGGGCACTGGGGATTACGGATCTGCAAATTGACACGGAGAAGAACGGGAAAAGTCATACGGGGGGACTGTTTGTAACCCTTAGCTACGCGATTCAGATGAAATAAATCGGGCAAAATTATTTTTGGTGTTGGCATCAATCTAAAACTTTTTTATATTTAAAATTTGGCGGCAATGTTCAATTTGTGTGATTGGAATTACAAAAACATTTGTAAGCAAAATGGAAATTCCGGTTAATTCAAAAGAAGCCTTCGAACGGCATTTTAAAACTTGTTGGTCTGAATATTTGCACTTTAAAGAAACAAAAGATAAAATAGTTTTTTTCATTGGAACATTGTTTATTACTGTTCTTTTCGGCTCTGGATTCCTGATATTCAAATCAAATGAATATGCAGCAGACTCCACAAAAAGCATTGCAGATAATATAATTTTTTCAAAACTTTATTTGCTTCAGTATTTCCTGATGCATCTTTTTTTTCTGTTACTTTATTTGTACTATACGTATAATAATGTACAAGAAAAAACATTTTTGATTGAAGCTCAGTGTTGTCAATTTACACTGCGGGAAGTGGTAGGAAAAATCGATAATAAGGGCATCCCAATCCCTGTAAGTCTCGTAAAAAGAAATTATAGTGACGGGAAGATGCATAAGCCGTTTGTAAAGGGCCGGCATTTAAAAGACGCAGCGAATGTGATTATGTTTTTGATTTATTCTGGATTTTCTTTAATCCCGCTTTTTTTCAAAGGGCAACATATATTCTCTTCTGAGAATGGTGGCGAATTCAGATTTAAATATTCTTGGGTCATTATAGGTCTTATTGGAATACTTGTACTAATGGGAGTTATTTTCACTGGCACACAATTAATAAAGAGTATCAAGCGGAAAATTCTTAAAGGCTGGTCTATCCCGGAAAACAATTCCTACGGTATTTAGTAAATCTGGGTTTTCGTGTTCAATCGGTTTATTTGAAAATTCAATATGATTTTGCTTATTT
>CAZEZE010000289.1:0-3985 GCA_964516445.1 uncultured Chitinophaga sp.
CGGCCCCGGCCTTTTTGGCGATCTGTACGGCAAAATTCAGCGCCTTCTCAGCATTAGGTGAAAAGTCGGTAGGTACAAGTATGCGTTTCATATGCGGTATTTTGACAGTGTAAGCAACAATATATTAATATGGTATTCTTTGACTTTTATCAGCAGGAGGGCTGATTTTACTACCCTGTCCCGCTGATCAAAATGGAATTTTACCAGGTATCCATATTTATGGCCAGAATTATACAATAAATGATCAGGGAGTTGTTTAGGTCCGGCTCATGAAAGTACATATCGCGGGGTTTTATCCTTTCAGATAGGGATGGGTAATATCTTTGTAGCCATTGGGGTACACGTATTTCTGAAAATCATCTATTTTTGATTTTAAATTATTACCATGAAGACATTCATAACACTAGCTTTTTTCTGCCTGCTTTTTTCAACCGCAAGCGCCCAGTCAAAGGTTTCCGTCCCCGATAAGAGTAAACCCATTGAGACGGTCGAAACCTCCTGCGGCGAATGCCAGTTCAAACTTGAAGGCAAGGGTTGTCACCTGGCCGTACGCATTAACGGTAAAGCCTATTTTGTAGACGGCACTTCCATTGACGAACATGGCGACGCTCATTCATCCGATGGTTTCTGCGAAGCCATCCGGAAAGCCGAAGTGCAGGGTGAAGTGGTCAACAACCGTTACAGTGTCACCTATTTCAAACTGCTGCCGGTAGGGAAGGAGAAGAAGGTGAAGGAAAAGGATAAGAATAAGAAAGACAGTTAACCGTCACGGTACAACCCGGGGTGCTTAACAATTTTTGGCATTCTTGAATACTTGTCGTACACTTATATCCTAAACCTCTTAACATGATAAGCCAAACCAAAAAAACTGTTTACCGTTTGATGTTGGGTGCATTTTTGCTCTCCTTCGTAGTTGTTGCCTGCAATAACAAGGGCAAGGAAAAGAAAGAAGAGGCACCGGCAGACACAACCAAGACAGAAGTGGCCCCTCCTCCGCCTCCGGTGGACACCACCAAAATGGACACGGTTGACACCCGCCCGGTTAAACCCGCGGATTAAAGGCCTGTTTAAAAAGACCTTATCACCCGTTCATCCTGCCGAGCTGCAATTTGAACGGGTGATCTTATTTAGCAACGGTTAAGCCCGGGTTTTGTCTGCGTTTTTCCCGGTTATGGGTCAGTTTATGGATCATCCAGTGCTCCAGTTTGTGGTGGGCAGGGATCAGGAGCGCCGCCAGTCCCACGAAGATCATTATCTCGTAAATAGGGTTGTGATGCGTAATTGCCGCCACGGTTGGATGGAGCAACAGGGTGAGGTATTCAAACAGGAACAACAGGGATAGTATACCCAGTAACCGGATCATCCTAACCGGTATATTAATATGACTGAGCAGGAGGGTGACAAGGAAAAACCCCGGGATGAAGATCGCGATCAGCAGTAACTGTAACTGCTGTGCCCTTTTTTTCTTCGCCATGCTTCTTTCTTCCTCCATTTCCAGTTGCCGGTATTGTTCATTGCTGGAGATGATCTGTGATTCCCGGATCCGGCTCTTGCTGTTCACTGAATCATTCAACCCCCGTACATAACTCACATAAGTAAAAGCGCTGTCGATATCCCTTATCTTTTTATAGTGATCCGTAAGGAATTCTGCCGCTTCCAGTTCCTTGGAAAGAAACCCGTCTTTTTTGGCAATGGCAAGGGAGAGGTTGGCATAATGCCCTGCCGAATCATACCGTTTGGTCAGCTCAAAGAGTTTGGCCAGGCCCAGCGCGGCCTCACAAAGCACTTCATCATCCTGGGCTGCCTGCAGGTAGCGTATACCTTCCTGGTAGTTTAACTGCGATTCCGGGTACTTGCCCATTTTCCGGTAACTGTGTCCCAGCCCGGTCATCGAAGTGCCGATAAAATCCCCGTCATCCAGCGCCCTGGCTATTTCCAGCGAACGGCTGAAATACCTGTAAGCGGAATCGTTCTGGTTGAGCCGGTCCCATGCGTCACCCGTATTCAGCGCGGCGTTGTAGCGGATATCTTCCAGGTTGTGCAATTGAATTACAGAATCGGATCTCCTGTAATATTCAAGGGCCCTGGTATATTCTTCCTCCAGCGCATATACCACACCGGTATTCATCAGTACGCTGGCTAAATTGCGGGGGTTATTCCTTTTTTCCTCGATCTTCAGTTTCTCGATATTCAGTTCCAGCGCGCGGGGATAATTGCCGATCTTCAGGAAGGTATTGGCAAGTACGCCCAGTGACCGGGATTCCCCCTCGGTGTAACCAATGCCACGGGCCAGGTAAAGCGCTTTTTGCGCCAGCACCAGCGCGGAATCGGGGTCGTATACTCCCATATCCCTGGCCAGTTGCCACATCAGCCGAACCCTGTTGCTGTCGGTTTTCTCGGCAGCCAGCAGTCTACCCAGACTGTCTACCCTTGGGGTTTGAGTAAAAGCATTGAAACCTGAAAGAAAAATGACCAGGACCGTCATCACTCGTTTTACGGTGTTCCCCGATAGCAGGTTAAATCGGATAAGATTGAAGTTGATTGGCATGCGGTCTGTAAAAATAAAAATAATCCAATTTCCCCGGTTACCGCCGGTTGGATTTTCTTTGCAATATCCGTCCGGAATAAGTAGATTTATCGGGAGATCGGATAAAAAAAAATATTCTATATGCGCTACAGGTCTTTTATTCTATTACTGCTGCTGCTTGCGGGCAGTGCGTTGCATTCCCAGACACTGTACGAGATCCAATACCATTTCCAATTAAAAGAAGGAAGGGAGGATTACCGGGCTTTTGTACTCCGCAACGCGGATGGCACGGGTATTATCCGCACCGAATATTATGACCTGAAGACCAAATCGAGGAATGTGGTAGAGATGACAATGGAAGAGCATTATGGGGAGAACAAAGACGGGAGCCCGGACAGCACCCTGCTCATTTTTGTCGGACTGGAGCAGGTACAGATCATTGGTGAAGTGCTGTACAAGCCCGACAATTTTGTTTTCCAGCTAAGCGACTCAGGATTTTATGAACCGGCGTTTGTACTTTCCCTCAATGACGATGATACGGAAGATATCGGAGAACTGGACGAAGTGCGGCTGCTGAACCAGGAGGACCTGACGGAAGAACTGGTCTTAAAGTATTTCACAGCAGATGATGAGTTCTATAAGAACATGTTCGTAGCGGAAGTGAGAAGCCTGAGCGCACAGGAAAAAATGACCCGGCTTCACCTCGTGCTGGTGGCCAATACAAATGATATGAAGATCGGCAAAACCTGTGCCATCGACAGGGATGCTACCCGTGCCACTTTCGGTGAAGTGGCCGAATTCCTGGGGATACAGTTCGTGCCCACCATCATCGAAGGGGCCAGCTTCAGCAAAGTAAATGTGGAGAAAGCGATCAATGCGCTCCGCCCGGGACCCAACGATATTGTAGTATTTTATTATTCAGGTCATGGTTTCAGTGATACCCGCGACGATTACCGGTTTCCTTATATGGACCTTCGGGATAAAACCTACCAGCCATTCGGCGGACAGTACACCATGAATATGGAAGCGGTGTTCCAGAAGATCAAGGCCAAAGGCGCAAGGCTGAACCTGATACTGAGCGATTGTTGTAATAACGACCCCCGGCAAACCAATAATGTAAGTTCCGAGGCTCCCAGTACTCGCACTTCCTCCATTGGCTGGGATAAGAATAAATGTCTGGCACTTTTCATGAACCAAAGACGGACATCCATACTGATGACGGCCGCGCAGAAAGGAGAGCTTTCCGCCGGCAATGCTCACGACGGCGGGTTCTTTACCTTCAATTTCAGGGAATCACTGGAAAAACAGATCGGGCTGTTTGACAAGAGCAAGGAAGTTTCCTGGGACGGGATCATGACCATGGCACGTACACAGACCATTGCCCGAGCCAACCGCACCCTTTGCCGGCAGCCGGATGAAAGCCTGAAAGTTTGTGTGCAGAACCCGGTGTTCCGGATG
>CAZEZE010000290.1:0-3983 GCA_964516445.1 uncultured Chitinophaga sp.
ATATCGTATTCTTTCAATTTCCTGTATAAAGTTCGTTCACTGATGCCGAGATCGAGTGCGGCGTCCTTTCTTTTGCCCTTGTGTTTTTTCAGCGCTTTAATGATCAGTTCCTTTTCCTTGTCCATGATATTCAGGCTTTCTTCCACCAGCACATGGTCCTGTATATCATTGTTCATCAGTAAAGGCTGGGAAGGATGATGTACAGGGGCGCCTGAACCAATGCCCACCGGTGTCGCCGGTATGGAGGAAAGGGTGTCATTGCTTTTGATCCGGTATGCTTCCGAATCTTTCAGTTCATTGATGAAGGCCTGGTTCTGTGCCACCATATTCGGGTTCTGTAATACGTCGAGGAACATCCTTTTCAGTTCGGTGACATCCTTTTTCATGTCGAAGAACAGCTTGTAGAGTATCTCCCTTTCATTGGCAAATTCAGGGCCATGACCGTTTCCGCTGACCGATGCAAGCACCGGTAAACGGTTATTGGAATAGGGTCGGAGGTATTTGCCCAAATCTCTTGCAGAAATCGTTTTATCCTGTGAAAGTACAGAGATCTGTTCTGCAATATTCTTCAATTCCCGCACATTGCCGGGCCAGGGATAGTTTATTAACAGTTGTTTGGCCTCTTCATCAAGCTGAACGGAAGAGGTCCGGTATTTCGTAGCAAAATCAGCGGCAAATTTCCTGAACAGGAGGTGTATATCCTCCGGCCTGTCGTGAAGGGCGGGAACCCTTATCGGCACGGTGCTTAATCGATAATAAAGGTCCTCGCGGAACTTGCCATTCTGCACATGTTGCAGGAGGTCTTTGTTCGAGGCAGCGATGACCCGTACATCGGTCTTTTGCACTTTTGAAGAACCCACCCGGATGAACTCCCCGCTTTCCAGCACCCGCAGCAGGCGGGCCTGGGTACCCAGTGGCAGTTCACCGATCTCATCCAGGAAGATCGTGCCGCCGTTCACGGTTTCAAAATAACCTTTACGGGCATCGGCAGCGCCGGTAAAGGAGCCTTTTTCATGACCGAATAATTCAGAATCGATCGTTCCTTCCGGTATGGCGCCGCAATTGACAGCGATGAAGGGGTTATGTTTCCGTGCCGACAGCGAATGAATGATCTGCGAGAACACTTCTTTTCCCACACCGCTCTCGCCGCTGATCAGTACCGTCAGATCAGTAGCGGCTACCTGCACTGCCACCTGCAGCGCATAGTTCAGCGCCGGTGCGTTGCCAATGATCCCAAAACGATTTTTTATACTTTGTATATCCATTTTATACTTTTTTGATGCATTAATTAACGGGTATTAATTAATGATCTCTCCCAGCAATGTTGCCTGTGTGCAATTCGTTACTTTCACTTTTATATAGGTTCCTTTACGGAGATCGTGATCTCCTTTGGGAAACACGATCACTTTATTCTGCGAGCTTCTTCCCATCCAGTCCTTTTCACTTTTTTTGCTGTCGCCTTCAATGAGTACGGTAAAGGTTTTACCGATATCTCTTTTATTGCTTTCCAGGGAAAGCCGGTTCTGCAGTTCCACAATTTCCGCCAGCCTTTTTTTCTTGACCTCTGCGGGCACATCATCGGCAAACCTTCGCTGGGCAAGGGTTCCCGGTCTTTCACTGTAAAAAAACATATAGCTAAAGTCGTACCGGCTGTATTCCATAATACTGAGTGTATCAAGATGATCACGATCCTCTTCCGTGCAAAAACCGGCGATCATATCGGAACTGAGTCCGCAATCCGGGATTATTTCCCTGATACGGTCCACTTTTGCTATATACCATTCCCGTGTATACGTGCGGTTCATCAGTTGTAACACCCTGGAAGAACCGCTTTGTACAGGCAGGTGGATGTAATTACAGATATTTTCATACTTCGCAATCGTATACAATACTTCGTCCGTAATATCTTTTGGATGGGAAGTGGAAAAACGGACCCTGAGTTCCGGAGAAATCAATGCCACATTTTCGAGAAGCCCGGCGAATGTGACAACAGCTGTGTTGTTCGGGTCCAGGTAATTATAACTGTCAACATTCTGTCCCAGCAGGGTCACTTCCCTATATCCCTTCTCAAATAGCTCCCTGCATTCGCTGACAATGCTTTGCGGGTCTCGGCTTCTTTCCCTGCCGCGGGTAAAGGGAACCACACAGAAAGAACACATGTTGTTACACCCTCTCATGATACTGACAAATGCACAGACCCCGTTACTGTCCAGTCGCACAGGTGAAATATCGGCATAGGTTTCATCCCTGCTTAATAACACATTCACTGCTTTTTGTCCGCCTTCAGCTTCCTGTACCAGCGCGGGCAGTGTCCGGTATGCATCCGGCCCTACTACGATGTCAACCAGTTTTTCTTCCTCCAGGAATTGGGACTTCAGTCTTTCGGCCATACATCCCAGTACCCCCACGAGCATTCCTTTTTTCCTTTCCTTTAGTTTCCGGAATTCGGTCAGCCGTTTACGGACAGTTTGTTCGGCTTTTTCGCGGATCGAACAGGTATTGATAAATATTAGGTCGGCCTCTTCAACCTTGCGGGTGGCGCCATATCCCTCGGTATGCAGAATGGAGGCCACGATCTCGCTGTCCGCGAAATTCATCTGGCAGCCATAACTTTCAATGTAAAAGCGTTTCTTGTATTGATTGGGATCACCGGGAAGAGGGGCAATAGCTTCACCCTGCCTGGTCTCCTCATGAACCCGATGGCTACCGGGTTTATCTGTCACATAATCAAGCATAAATAGTCTGTTCGGACAGCAAATATACTGCTTAAACCGCAATTTCTGACAGGATGTCATGAAAAACAGTGTAAAAGCAAACGATTGAAATAGCCGTTCAGCCACTTACATATCAATAGGTTAGCAAGCTGAAGCTATCTTTGCCGTCTAATATTTACTTTGAAGCACTTTCCAATTCTAATCGTTTTTGCCCTGCTTTCCGGGATCAGCTATTCCCAGGCAAAAGAACCCGGTATTATTTCAGGTACTGTGCTGGATGAGAGTAAAAAGGCAATAGAGGGCGCAACAGTCATGCTTATTTCTATGAACGACAGTATGCAGCGTCTCCATTCACTGACCGATAAGAACGGGTCGTTCACCATTTCAAATATTTCGTTTGGTTATTACCGATTACGGTTCACATTTATCGGGTTGCAAAACCTGCAATTGGACAGTATTCACTTCCGCACTGAACGGTTTGATTTCAACCTCAATGATATTATTTTGAAACCCAAAGCCAGCCAGGAACTGGATGAAGTGATCGTTTATTCGGAAAAACCGCTGATCCAGTCAAAGGACGGTAATATCACGTTTAATGCCGGTGAATCGGCGATCGCCGCGGGAAGTAATGCCGGCGACCTGTTGAATAGCGTTCCACTGGTGGCAAAGGATGCCGACGGAAAGATCACCGTGCGGGGAAAGGAACCAAAGATCCTGATCGATGATAAACCGGTGGAGTTGAACCTGCAGCAGTTGCAGGACCTGCTGGAATCTTTACCGGGCAGTTCCATAGAAAAGATCGAAGTGATGACGAACCCGCCTCCACAATATGCCAATGAGCAGGGCGGCGTGATCAATATCGTTACTAAAAAAGGGAAAGTGGGTAAAAGCGGCCGTATCAATGTGTCGGCCGGTACAAGGGGAGAGGCGGGGATCAATGGCAATTTCAATTACCGTAAACAGGGTTTTGCGGTAAGTGTAAATGCCGGTGTCGGGTATAACCGATTATTGGGGAATGGCTATTCTATCCGTAATAATATCTATGCAGACTCCTCCAATTTCTTCAATACGGCCCATCATTTTACCAATAAAAACTGGCGACCCAATTTCAGGATCAACATCGATTATGATCTAAACAAGAACAACCTGCTGAACCTGGTCTTTAATTACAACCAGAACAGTTATGATAACCTGAACAGTACGGAGTTCAGCAATATCAACCGGTTCAGCGAACTGTGGAAACTGAGCAGGAGGGACGTGCACAATGTG
>CAZEZE010000291.1:0-3978 GCA_964516445.1 uncultured Chitinophaga sp.
ACAATGGTATACAGCCAGGTGCTGAATTTGGAGGCACCCCTGAAATCCGCCAGGTATTTATAGGCCTTTATAAACACATCCTGCGCCACTTCTTCGGCGTCCTCCCGGCTTTTGATCATCCGGAGGACCAGGGTAAAAACATAGTTCTGATAGCGGTTCACAAGCCCTGCATAGGCCTGGTGGTTACCACTTAGCACTTGGCTAATGATCTCATTATCATTCAGTCCGGTAGACATCCGCTTATATGACTATATGATAAGTGATTAGGTTACAGTACAATTTACGTTTATTTGCCTCTTAACCGGGCGGGTCGAATAAAATTATCCGGAACCTGTAACCCGGCCGAAACGGTCGTTGTCATATCTCCCGACAGCAATTTAAAAAGTTCTTTCCGGCTGTAACCTGATTTAACCGAGAAGAGTCACAGTTAGCAAGAGCAAGAATTTAATCAACATAAAAAACAACAATTATGAACGGCCCAGAAGTAATAGTACCAGTAACAATGTTCGCAGGCGGATTTGCCATGGTGTTTGGCATTGTTTACCTTAAAACCCGCCAGAACCTTGCGATGATCGAAAAAGGGATGAATCCCAAAGAGTTTGCCAACCGGCCGGCTCCGTATAAGAACCTGAAATGGGCCTTATTGCTGATTGGTGCGGGAATCGGCCTGTTTTTAGCGTACCTGCTCGACAACTATGTCCTTTCTTCAAACAGGTCTGGCATTCATACCGAAGAAGGAAACGAAGCGATTTATTTTTCCCTGATCGCTATCGGTGGTGGTCTGGGGTTATTCGGTTCCTACAGGATCGAGAAGAAATGGTGGGATGATAATAACGGTAAAGACAGGGCGTAAACTTTTCTGATCACACACTTTATACTGAAGCAATGACACCTGTCATTGCTTTTTTTTGTTACTGCTGAAGCCGTTTTTTTACTTCGTAAAGGTTTCCAGCGCCTTCCTGATCACCGCGTCATTCGTATTGGTCACCTCGAAATATCCTGAATTTCTCCACTTGTACCGGGCAAGCAGTCCCTTCATCCGGAGCTGCAGTTCAACTTTCTCCGGGTTGCTGAGTGTAGCGGTTGTGAGCGTATCGCCGGCTGTTTGGCGAACCAGTCCTTCCCAGAGAACAGTACCGGAAAAACTCCTGTTGAATTCGGCAGCAGAGGCATACCGGTTCAGTTCTGAACGGTGCTGAAGGTAATAACTGTATACGTAATTATTCAGTTTCGGGCCTTCGAACCATTTGTTCAGTTTGTCAAAATAAACGGTTGTGTCAAGCGGAACAAATATATCCGGTGTGATGCCATCCCCGTCATAAAGGGTGTCGTTGCAGTTGTTGAAGAATTTTTTACCGTTATTATGAATTTTTACGGAATCACGTGAATACATTTCCCCGCTGTTGTAACGTTCCCATAGTTCATCCATGTAAATTTTTTTCCCTTTGGCATAGGATCGCTGAATGCTGCGGCCCAGTGGGGTATAATACCGGGCGATGGTAAGGCGGATGGCAGCCCCGTCGCTAAGTGAATACTGTTCCTGCACCAGTCCTTTGCCAAAAGTACGGCGGCCAACGATCGTTGCCCGGCACCAGTCCTGCAGGGCGCCGGCCAGCACTTCACTGGCACTGGCGGAAAGTTCATCTACCAGTAAAACCAGTTTACCTTCTTCAAAAAGACCCGGGCGCTTGCAGCGGTAATCCCTCTTTTTGGTGTTCACACCCTGCATATACACTACCAGTTTTTCACCATCCAGGAATTCGTCCGCCATATCCACTGCTTCATTCATAAAACCGCCGCCGTTGCCGCGAAGGTCGAAGACCAGTTGCTGCATACCCTGTTTTTTCAGCGCTTCAAGGGCCGCCATGAATTCCTCGTAACTGTTCTCGGTGAATTTATTCAGCCGGATATAACCGGTGGTCTTGTTAAGCAGGTAACTGGCATCCACAGCAGAGACGGGTATGGTGCCCCGGGTAACGGTGACCGAAAGTTGTTTTCCGTCACGCCATACCTGTAATTTGGCTTCTGATCCCCTGGGACCGCGGATATAATTCTTTATTTCATCTGAATGATAACCCTTTCCGGTCAGGGTAGCGCCATTGACACTTGTAATTTTATCACCGATCTGCAATCCCGCTTTTTCACTGGGCCCGCCAGGGACCACATATACCACATTCACCGTATCGTTGAAAAGGTTGAATTCAACACCGATACCCTGGAAATTGCCGGCCAGGTCATCGTTGGCCTCTTTCAGGTCGGCCGGGGGCAGGTACACAGAATGAGGGTCCAGCTCCGACATCATTTCCTGGATCGCTTTTCCTTCCAGGGAGTCGATGCGAACGGAATCCACATACCGGAGCCGGATAAGATCCAGCGCCTCCTGGAGCGAACTGCGTTTGTTCGAGGAAAAAAAACCATTCTTTCCCCCGCCTTTATTCAGACGGTAACCAATGAACATGCCGATGATCATCACAACCGAAAAAAGCAACGGAAGCCATACCTGCAATTTTTTATTCCCCATCATATCTTTTATTACGTAATTTGATGCAAAATAATAGAAAACTTCGCGGTTTCCGGTTACTGTTTACCCGATTCATCATATTTGACAATCTGTTATACCAATAGTTGTAAATAACCTGATAATAAAGGCAACCAATAACCTGCAACCAGCATCCAGCACCATGCCTTCCACCCGATTAATAGCTGACAGCGGCGCCACCAAGACCGAATGGTGTTTACTTGGAAACGGCAAGCGGAAGACGATCATTACCCAGGGGATCAGTCCCTATTTCCTTAACACTGCACAGATCACGGAATTACTGCAAAAGGAGCTTATACCGAAATTGAAAAAGGAAAGGGTGGATGAAATATTCTATTACGGCACCGGCTGTGCCAACCCGGTGAATGCGAAGTCGGTGAAAAAGGCCCTGCTCAAAGTGCTGCCGGGATCAAAGGTAGAAGTGACCCACGACCTGATGGCCGCCGCACGATCACTTTGCGGCCGGGAAAAAGGTGTCGCCTGCATTCTGGGTACGGGTTCCAATTCCTGTTATTATGATGGCAGGAAGATCGTGAAGAACAGTCCCGGTTTAGGTTATGTGCTCGGTGATGAAGGCAGTGGCGCCTATCTCGGCAAGAAGGTCATACAATATTATCTCTACGGTACATTTGATGATGAGCTCCGCGGCCGCTTCGACCTTACTTATACCACTAATACGGCCGAGATACTGGAAAATGTTTACAAAAAACCCTTACCCAACCGTTACCTGGCGGGTTTTGCCAGATTCCTTGCCGAGAACAGGGGACATTATATGATCGAGAATATCATTGAAGACGGACTGAATGATTTTTTCTTCAACCATCTCTGCAAATACCGCGAAACCTGGACGCTCCCCGTGCATTTCACCGGGAGCGTGGCATTTGGTTTTAAGGATGTGTTGCAGCAACTTTGCGACAGTTATGAATTTGAACTGGGCAGGGTGATCAAGGCTCCCATGGAAGGACTTATCGAATATCATAGTTAAAAGCAAGCCGCATGGCATTTCAGAAAATCACGGAACAACCAAGTAATTACCGGCACCTGGAAAAGATGTCGGTGGGGGAGTTATTAAAGAATATCAACGCGGAGGACCGTACCGTTCCCGAAGCAGTGGAAAAAGCCATCCCGCAGATCGAAAAACTGGCGGAAATAGCTTCGGACAAGATGCTGATGGGCGGGCGCCTTTTCTATATCGGCGCAGGTACCAGCGGGCGGCTCGGAATTGTGGACGCCAGTGAATGTCCGCCCACCTATGGTGTGCCTTATGGTTTGGTTATCGGGATCATTGCCGGAGGTGAGAAGGCGATCACCACAGCTGTGGAGTTTGCGGAGGACGACAAGACTCAGGGTTGGAAGGACCTGCAGGAATATAATGTTAGTGAAAAAGATGTGGTCATCGGGATCGCAGCCAGCGGCACCACCCCCTATGTGATTGGTGC
>CAZEZE010000292.1:0-2405 GCA_964516445.1 uncultured Chitinophaga sp.
TAAAATACCATCCGCATCGATCCGCTGATATCATTCTTTACATCGAGCGCCGGGTTGCCGTCGTTGCCCGGGTGCAGGCTGGGCAGTATTCTCGGCAGTATCCAGATGGACGGGAAGAGCAGGGCATAGGCAAAGATGTTATACACCGCGCTGACCCTGGCTTTTTTGTCCGTATCCTGGATGGAATCCCGCAGGATCAGGTAGGCAAAGTAGACCAGCAGCGCGATCGCGGCCCCGATAAGTTTGGGATCGCGGGCAATCGTTTTAAAATTGTCAATAATGGTATTGTTGGGGTCGGCCCAGGTAAAGGAGGCCCAGATGGCCCCTGTACCATAACCCAACAAGCCGAAAACAATGCCTACCACGGCAAACTGGCGGGCATAAATATCATGTTTCAGTTTAAAATGGCGGAGATATCGAACGGCATTGACCACCGAAACGGTGAAAAGGATCATCATAGCAAACCACATGCAAACGTGGAAATAAAGATTGCGGATCGTTTCCTGCAGGGGTGGGAGCCTCGGTACCTCCGTCAGCAGGCCCGCGGTAAACGTATATACAAGCAGGACAACGCTTGCTATCTTCCACCAGGACCTGTACATATAGTTTTTTTCAACTGCCAATGGAGACCATTGAAACCCGGCTTGTAAAAAGCAAGGCGTATTCGGTGGGCAAAATTAAGGTGATGGCGCTAAACAGGGAATAATTTTTAAGAATACTGTTTTGCTGTGTATTTCCTACATTTTGAATTAATCCTTCCACAGGAATGGGAAAAGAATAACGGCCAGTACTACCACCAGTATATCCAGCACTACGAGTAAAAGAACAGTGGAGACCGGGATCGTAAGCAGGGGTGCGAATGCCGCATTCGATAATTGCATCAGCAATAATAACTGAGGAATGATGATGGGGAAGCCCAGTACCGCCATGATGGCCGCGTTCTGCTGTGCCTTGGCGGCGATTGCTGCCAGGAAAGTGAAAACAAGACTCAGGCTCCAGCCACCCAGCAGTACCAGTCCCACGAACTGACCTGCTTTCTGCATCGGGTTCCCGAGGAACAATACAAACAGGAGCAGGCTCAGCATGCTCATCAGCAGCATCAGCAGTGAATTGAACAATAATTTGGATAATACGAAGGCCGCGGGACTGGCAACGGAATAGAAGTAGAGCATCCGGCCCCTGTTTTCCTGCAGGAAACTTTTAGCCACGGCATTGATACAGATAAAGAGCTGGATGACCCAGAACAACCCGTTCCATACCTTGCCATCCGTTTCGTCGAGCGCGTTGAACAGCACAAAGATCGTGGAGCCGATATATAACAGGACCCCGTAAAAACTGTATTGCTGCCGGATCTCCAGCAACACATCTTTCTTAAAAAGGGTCAGTATGTGTTTTACCGTAACTATAACAATGGATTATCCGCGAAAATACTCATTCGTGTAACTTTGTCACCGTAATAGCGGGTCTATTTTTAACTTTAAAAAACATTCATGAAAAGGATCTTCCTGTTTCTCTCCCTGCTGGCGGTTATTGCGGGTTTTGAAGCCTGCCAGACGGCCAAAACCTCCACCTCTTCCAAATGGCTGAAGTTTAACCTTGAAAACGGGAAGGGGTATGATTATGAAATGACGGTAAATATGGACCAGGAGATCATGGGCCAGCCGATAAAAATGGATATGACCACTTATTACTCCATGGATGTTAAGGCCGATGAGGGCGGTATCAAAACGATCGTTTCCTCCTTTGAGCGGTTTCGGATGAATTCGGACATGGCTGGACTGAACATCAGGATTGATACAGACGAACCGGTTATGGCCGACAGCAGCGAAGGGGGGAAGGATCCCGTTCAGACCATTCAAAAAATGTTCGGGGCTATCCGGGGCCAGCGGTTCACACTGAAAGTGAACCAGGAGGGACAGATCACCGATGTGCGTGGGTTTGAGAACATGGCGGAGAACATCGCCGATTCACTCGGACTCGATGAAAAGGAAAGAGCGGAAATGCTCCAGGGTTTTAAAGGACAGTTCAACCAGTCGGAAATGAAGCAGTCCCTGGAACGTTTCTGGTATATTTTTCCCAACAAGGAAGTGAAAGTGGGGGACAGTTGGGAGAAACTCACCGAATCGGGCGGGAAAATGCCCGCCAAATACAGGTCCACGTACACAGTAAAAGAGATCGAAGGCGATATGGTTACCCTGGATGAGGTATCAAAAATCGAATCGAAGGAGAATGAAGAGATTGCCCTGACAGGCGAAATAACCGGTACCATCGTGGTAGACAGCCGCAGCGGTTTGGTAGTAACGGCCAACCAGGATATGGATATGAAAGCATCCGCTAAAGGAATGAGCTTTGATATTAAGGGGAAGTCGAGAATTAAGGGGAAAGCAAGATAAATGTGCCGATAT
>CAZEZE010000292.1:2505-3972 GCA_964516445.1 uncultured Chitinophaga sp.
TTTGCATCTGCGTAAATCCTGAATAATGAATTGGTTTACGCATTATAAAGTAGAGATTCCAAACTACTATTAGAACACTCCGAACTAAGGGTTCAATCGGCACATTGGCACATTGGCTAATTGGCACATCAGCAATTGGCACATTGGCACATCGTCTAATTGGCAGATCAGTTTTTTACATAGCATTTCCTGCACCGCGGCTCATACACTTCCTTCGCGCCCAGCATCACCTGTTCTTCGTTAGCCACTTTTCGGTAGGAATAATTGGCAATATTGCCGCACTGCATGCAGATCGCGTGAAGTTTGGTGACATAATCAGCCTTGGACATGATATAGGGCATTTGTCCGAAGGGATTCCCCAGGTAATCCATATCCAGTCCCGCCACGATCACGCGGATACCCCTGAAGGCCAGCTCATCGCAGACGTTAGCGATCTGGTCGTCAAAGAACTGGGCCTCGTCGATACCGATCACATCCACATCCCCCGCCATATCCAGGATCTTCCGGGAATGGTCAACCGGGGTGGAATGGATGGCGCTGGCATCATGGGAAACGATCTTTACCTCATCGTACCGCACATCGATGGCGGGTTTAAATATCTCGACCTTCAGGTTGGCGATCTTCACCCTTTTCAGCCTCCGGATCAGTTCTTCGGTCTTTCCGCTGAACATGGATCCGCAGATCACTTCAATGCTTCCCCGGCGCTCACCGCTCTGATTAGGTTCAATAAACATTGTTAAGATTCTTTTATGGCCAATGTTAATGAATTTATTGGCAGGTTGTTTGTAATTTTAAGACAGCTGGTACGTTGACAGTTTGTCAATCTTGTTCACCAGCCGCAAAATTACCGCAATGGACCGAATAGAATCCCTGATCCGCAAACTTAAAGAACAGTTTGAACAAAAGGCCGACCCGGCATTGATGCTGGGCACGGTACAGTTGCTGGAGTTCGAACTGACGCGAATGAACGCCTCCAACCGGCAAAGCCTGGGCACTTCCAAAGTGGCTGTAGTGCTACCAGCTACTAATCCCCTGTCGCATGTAGGCCTGGCACAGTATGAGAAGTATGCGCCCAAACCGGTGGTACAACCCTTGCAGGAACCCGTGAAGGAAACGGAGAATATCCTGGTGAAAGAGACCTTGCTGGTGGAAGAAGATTCCGTTTCCGTAGTACAGAAGAACGGGCAGCTTGATATGGTATTCGACCCCATGCTGGAGATACCAACGCTTTCCCACCAGGGAAAGGATAAAGAAGTGAATGATACGGCTGCACCGGGAGAGTCGCTGAATGATAAACACAAACAGGTAAAAACGGAACTGGTGGAGAGACTGAAGGAAACACCCGTCAAGGACCTGCGCAAAGCAATCGGTATCAACGACCGTTTCCTCTTTATCCAGGAACTTTTCCGCGGGGATGAAAGTATGTATGAACGCTGTATCAAGACCATCAACAGCTTCTCCATTTTT
>CAZEZE010000293.1:0-3971 GCA_964516445.1 uncultured Chitinophaga sp.
TGCCATAAAAGAAACCAGCCGTATAGATATTGTTATCCTTATCTGTAGAAATAGCATAATTGGAAATGCCTCCCTGATTCGGATAATATCCGCTTATCGATTTCGCCCAAATCCAATCCGGAGATTGTGCCAGGACGCAATGGAATGTAAAAAGAAAGTGCAGGATCCCGAAAGAGATTACGGATTTTACACGGCAGACTCCAGGCAATGTCGATCGCCCATATTGACAACCATAAAAAAATGAAGGCCGCTCTGGTTGAATTATCATTTTGAATGAAATTAATACTGTTGGGCCTACCGGATAGACACTGCTGTAGACTAAACAAAATTGCCTGATTTTCCCTGTACGTACAGACGCATTTATTGAATGGTGGAAAGGGAGGGCTGAAAGGAAATATCGATTTATCGAGCCGTATGCAATGGCCAATCTTTCAAATTTCCCACACTAAAAAGAAATCAGGGCTGTGTTATAAACTTCCTATCTTTCATTTACCTAATTCATATTCATCTATGACGGCCCTGATACTGGATGATGAAAAACAAAGCCGTGTCCTGATCCGGCAATATCTTCAAAATCTTTTTCCCCAGTGCATCGCCGAGGATGTGGCTACGCTGGAGGAAGCCAAAAAATCCCTGCAACACAAAGCCTTTGATCTTATCTTCCTGGATATCAATTTGGGCGGAGGTACAAGTTTTGAACTCCTTGATGAAATGAAAGGAATCAGTGCTCAACTCATTTTTATCACCGCACATTCTGAGTTTGCCATTAAAGCCTTTAAATATAGCGCCGTGGATTACCTGGTCAAGCCTATTGACCCTGAGGAATTTCAGACGGCCGTGCAGAACGCGATTGACCATCAAGGTAAAACCACAGCTCAAAATATCCAGTTCCTGCATGCCGGAATCAAAGAACCTTCCACGCTGCGGGACAAACTTGTTATCCCGACGCTTGAAGGTTTTCAACTGACTTCCATATCGTCAATTTTGTACTGCCGTGCCAATGGCAATTACACCGAGATCGTGCTGAGCGGAAATAAAAAAATCACTTCGAGTTATACCCTGGGACATTATGATGAAATCCTGACCAGCCACTCTTTTGTGCGCATCCATCGTTCCTTTTTGATTAATCCCGATGAAATCACCGCATACAAACGGGGTGAAGGAGGGGTGGTGATAATGACCAACGGAGATGAACTGGATGTATCCCGGGCAAACAAGGAAATGTTTTTGAAACGATTCAAAACCTGAAATTGAAGAATATCATTTCGGTTAGCCTGATATCCTTGTTTTTGCTGAATGGCCATGGTACATCGGCACAACTTCCCGATTCCCATTTATACAGTACACTTTATGGTTTATCTGATAACAGTATATATAGCCTGTACCAGGACCAGTTTGGATATCTATGGATCGGAACTGGGGCCGGGTTGGACAGATTTGATGGCGTGCATTTCAAATCCTATGGCATGCCGCACGGCATGCCCTCCCTGCTTTGTAATACCATGATGGAAGATCACTCAGGCCGGTTGTGGGTAGGGACGCGGAACGGGATTGCAGAATTCAGGAAAGATTCATTTTATGTGTATCCCACCTCAGATGGTGTCCAGATCACGTATACGTTTATGATGTATGAAGACCGCCAAAACCAACTCATTGCCAACACCCTACAAGGCCAATACCGGTTTAATGGAAAACAATGGGAGCCTCACTGCATCATCGAAACACAGAATAATGATATTATAACTTCAACCGTGCTTACGGATGAAGGGGAATATCACAATACCGGTTTTGAATTGTTTTTCAGGAATAAACAAAACAAAGTCAAAAGCCTTCGGCGGCAACCCGATGATACTCCTTATTTCAGGGGCATTCAAGGTTTTGACAACCAGGTATTCCTGAATGCTGACTTTAAACTTTACCGTATTGATTCCACACATATCGAACCATTATTTCCGGAAGAGTTATCTGATAAAACCATCTATAACTGGACCAAGGACAGTAAACATCGATGGTGGTTTACGACAACAGAGGATGGACTTGTCGTACGGGACGAATATGGACAATATGGCCTCCATCTGAAATATCCAGGCATTGATGGTTTCTATCCGGCTATTTTTGAAGACCAGGAAAAACAATTTTGGATTTCCAGTCCAAAAGGTTTGATAAAAATGTTTCCCCAGATTGGATCGACCCTGCGTATCAGGGAGGTGGGTGAAAATGATCACATCCTGAATCTGATTCCCTATGGAGAAAATGAAATGTTGATCTCTGTCAACAATGGGCAGTTACTCCTGATCCGCTATTCGATTTCGGAAACATCAGGCTACCAGACAATAGCCACCTACGATCTGGATTGGCAAAATGATTTTGTAGATCAATATGCCTTTACCATAAAAGGAGATCTCTGGCTCACGACAAGAACAAAGCAATTATATGTCTATCAAAATGGAAAGCTGGAAAACAAGACCCACTTAATTACAGAAGCAGGAGAGCAATTGGCGATGGATGTGGCCTTTGATTCCTGCTCAGGCCGGATCATCGTCGCATTGGATTCCCTCCTGACCATCGGAAATGAACATCGGCTCGATACCTTATTTGATAGCCAAGGCGTTTTTATTACCAATCCTCGTCAGGTGCTGGTGATCAAAGGGAATCAATTGGTGATTAAAACTGCAAACGGGGATGTGTTTCTCTACCCCCTTGATGATGGAGTTCCGCATACCTTTATTAAAATGTCACTCGGGTCAGCTTCAACCAGAACAATTACACTGGATGCGGACAAGAACCTTTGGATATTCAATGTCGGACAAAATCTGGTTCGGTATGAAGGAACTCTTCCGGGAGAAATGATGGCAAAAGATGTAATCGATGGAACGTCAGACAACATCAGTCTTTTCTTTCGACATCCCATTTTCGACATGGATCAAAATATCTGGTGTGTTACGCCCAAGGGCATCCAAACTATCTATCGGGATACTACGCAGCACTGGCGGTCGAAAGAATATGTCATCCAGGAGATCAGTCAGGCTGCCTACTCCGACTGGTTCAAAGCAGTAGCGTCCGGCAATAAAATATGGGTCAACCTCAAAAACCAACTGATTTGGTTTGACAGGATTATTCCTGAAAAACCACAGTTATCCGGAACAGTGGTCCTGGAGGAAGTACAACTTCATAACCAAACCACAGCCTGGGAAAAATATGCTGACACATTGTCCACTTATTTTGCCATCCCACAAAATCCCCAGCTTGCCTACAATCAAAATACTCTAACGTTTATATACAATAGTCCGACTACACTGGAGAATACGAGGACGCTGTTTAGTTATAAACTTTTGCCAGCGGATACGGCATGGAGTAAACCCTCCTCGAATAAATCTGTCTCCTTTAGCCAGCTAAAACCCGCTACGTATTCCTTTCTGGTGCGGAGCCGGCGACCAGGAGTGGACTGGAGTGATCCGACTCTATTTTCATTTACCATTCACAAACCGTTCTGGGATACATCCTGGTTTCGAATTTTGTTCCTGTTGTTAGTTTCGGGCATGATCGCCTGGCTCTTTCGGATACGCCTGAAACAAGAGCGCACCAAAGGTGAAATGAAAAGTCAAATGCTGGAACTTGAAATGCGGGCACTTCGCACACAGATGAACCCTCATTTTATTTACAATGCGCTGAATTCAATTCAATCTCTAGTTGCCACAAATCAAACTGCCTCCGCCAATAAATACATCAGTAAGTTCGCACGGTTACTGCGTCAAGTAATGGAGAATTCAAAGCGTAGTGAAATCCCACTGAGCCAGGAATTGGAAACCCTTCGGCTCTATGTAGACCTTGAAAAATTGCGTCTGGATGAAGAAGTGAAACTTATTGAGCTGGTGGACGAAACGTTAGCCCCCGAATCAGTTCTGATCCCCCCACTTGTCTTACAACCTTTTGTGGAAAATGCGCTTTGGCATGGACTTTCTGCCAAGACA
>CAZEZE010000294.1:0-3955 GCA_964516445.1 uncultured Chitinophaga sp.
AGGCCCGTTTTCATTCCACCAGCAAACAGGCCGCGATGCTGGCCCAAAAAGCAGGGGTGAAAAAATTACTGATCGGGCATTTCAGCAGTAAATATGATACACTGGAAGAATTTGAACAGGAAGCACGGGAGATTTTTCCAAATACGGAACTGGCGCTGGAAGGTGTGGCATATAATGTTTGAGTTAGGAGTCGGGAGTTCGGAGTTAGGAGTTGGAGGACTACAGATCGCAGTTTCTTTACTGGTTATTGGTGATTGCGGACTGAGGACTGAAGACTGCGGACTGAAGACTGCAAGACTGCTTACTGCATAAGCCATTCATAGAACAAAGGAAACTCCATTCTCCACCTCGCTTCATTATGTTTGCCTTCCTGGCGGATCACAGTCCGTATCACAGACCGGGAGACTTCGAACATTTTTTCGTGCGCTTTCATTGTAAAAGGAACCATCGTTTCCCCTTCCTGCAGTCCCGCATAAAAATAAATCCTGGATCTTACATTTTTGCCTTTTGCCCTGATCTCTTCAAAAATCTTCGGCCCTATCCAGAATGCCGGGGAAAAAACACCGGCGCCGCCAAACACTTTGGGGTACTTCAGCAGTGCATACATCGAGATCAATCCCCCCATGGAACTCCCCGCAATGAAAGTGTTTTTCCTGCACTTCCTGGTCCTGAACTTTTTATTGATATAGGGTCTCAGGGTTTTAACCAGGAAATCCGCATACTGGTCACCCGTTCCCTTTCCAAACCGCTCCATATCGTAAGGACAATATTCCAATATCCTGTCCTGACCGCCGTGATCTACCGCCACCACGATGGATCGCCGGGCATTGGCAGTATCCAAATATTCATCCACACCCCATTCACCGGAAAAGGAACTGCTGTCTTCAAACAGGTTTTGCCCGTCGTGCATATATAAGACAGGATAACGTTTGCCCGAAGTGGTATAATCTTCCGGCAGGTACACCCATACCCTTCTTTGTTTGTTCAGTTGCGGGATGAAAAATGCTGTATCCAGAATCTGAACATTTTTCCCTGCCGTCGATCTCCGCGGTCGGCTGGAAAACCGGTCCTGCCATTCCTCTATGCTTATGATAATACTTCCATCGCCATTTACTACCAATTGCCTGTTGGCGATAGCGGAGCCCGACTTTGTACATTCCACTTTATCCCATCCACCCCGGGTGACCTTATATTCATATGCGCCGTTGGGGAGTTTGAGTTCTATGAAGTAATTTCCATTCGTGCCGGTTTGAAATTTAAACTGTTCATCCCGCGGTTTCCAGCCATTGAATGATCCGGCGAGATAAAGGCCGCTGCCGGCTGGATGTTCCCCGGGTAAATTCTTAATTTCCAGCCGGGTGGTCTGCGCTGAGGCAGAAGACAGCAACAAATATGCTGCTATAGTGAAAAAGTGCCTGGCCATGATCGGGTTTATGCGTTAACCGGGTCAGCCGCTCTCATCAGTTCCCTGATCTTCTGATGATGTTTTTCGCTCACTTTCCAAACCGGCAGCCGGAATGAATTTTTGCAAAGTCCCATTTCGCTCAGGTAAGCCTTTACACCGCTAGGACTGCCTTCGGCAAACATGGAGGCGATGATATCAATGTATTTTTCATGCAATGGCCTCGCGGCGTTAAAATTGCCCTGCAGGCAGTGCCTCACCATACTGGAATATTCGAGGGGGTAGGCATTCGCCACTACGGAGATCAGACCTTCTGCCCCGGCAGCGATCATTGGCAGGGTGATCGGGTCATCCCCGCTGATGACCATAAAGTTGCCCGGTTTGTTCTTAATAATCTGGTTGATCAGGTCAAAATTGCCACTGGCTTCCTTAGTGGCAAAAATGTTCTTCAGATCATGTGCTATCCGAAGCTGTGTGTCAGCTGTTACACTTTGCCCCGTACGGCCCGGCACATTGTACATGATGATCGGAAGCGGTGTTGCCGCATTCAGCGCTTTGTAATGCTGGTAGATTCCTTCCTGGTTGGGCTTGTTATAATAGGGGCTCACCGAAAGAATGGCATCATATCCGGTCAAATCGAATTCTTTGAATGACTCAATTAATTCCTTCGTGTCATTTCCGCCGATGCCTGCTACGAGGGGACAGCGCCCCGCCACTTCCCGGGCGATAAAGGAAAACACTTCCTGTTTTTCCGCGCCATGCACAGTTGCACTTTCTCCCGTTGTACCCAGTACAACCAGGTACTCCACGCGGCCCTTTATCCAGAACTCAACCAGGTTGCCGAAACTCTCCCAGTCAATCCTGCCGTCCTCCTGGAACGGAGTAACGATTGCGATGCCGGTGCCGGTGAATTTTTCTCTTAAAGACATTGCGTATTGAATAATTAATTAAGGGCTAATTGGAAACGAACCGCTTCTATAAAATAAAACCGCAAATTCAGAAACGGACTCCGAACTCCTAACTGCTAACTCCTAACTAGACTTCTTCCCAAAAACCCATTTTTCCAAACTTCTCAATCCTTGTATTGATCCTTTGTTCCGGGGAGCTTTCTTTCAATTCCTTAATTACAGGAACCAGGAAATTCTTCAATATCTGCGCCGCTTCATTGTAATCCCAGTGCGCGCCCCCGGTTGGCTCGGGTATGATCCCGTCGATCAGCCCGAAGCCGAGCATCTTTTCGGCGGTCAGGCGTAACTGTTCCGCAGCCACTTCCTTTTTATCCCAGCTACGCCAGAGAATGGAAGAACAGCTCTCCGGGGAGATAACGGTGTACCAGGTATTTTCCATCATGTATACCCTATCTCCTACCCCGATGCCAAGGGCACCTCCGCTGGCGCCTTCCCCGATGATCACACAGATCACCGGTACTTTCAGCCGGATCATTTCATAGATATTCCGTGCAATGGCTTCACCCTGGCCCCTTTCTTCAGCTTCCAGCCCGGGATAGGCGCCGGGTGTATCGATCAGTGTTATTACAGGCTTGTTGAATTTCTCCGCCAGTTTCATCAGCCGAAGGGCCTTCCTGTATCCTTCGGGGTTGGCCATTCCGAAATTGCGCATCTGCCGCATTTTGGTATTGATACCTTTCTGCTGGCCGATGATCATCACCGTCTCTCCTTCCAGGGAGGCAAAACCACCGATCATAGCCTTGTCGTCTTTTACGTTCCTGTCGCCAAACAATTCGATAAAACGGGTGGTCATTTTCTCGATATATTTCATCGTATACGGCCGGTCGGGGTGACGGCTCAACTGCACTCTTTGCCAGCTGCTCAGGTTTTGTGTGATTTCCTTTCTTTTCTCCAGGATACCGGTTTCCAGTTTACTGATAGAATCCGTAAAATCGATCTTGGTTTTCTCCTGGCGATGCTTCATCGTCTGGATCTCATCGATCAGGTCCTTGATGGGCTTTTCGAAGTCGAGAAATTGCCGGTTGGCATCGGTTGGCATAGGCAGTAAATGAGGGGCTAAATTAAGGATTATATGATAATGCCTGTTTTTGGCCGGATAAGCTGATTTTCAGGGGATAATTATTGGAAAAACTTTTGGCTGAAAATTGCGGTGGGGCTATCTTTGCCGTCCTGAAAAAGGATCGGTAGTTCAGTTGGTTAGAATGCCGCCCTGTCACGGCGGAGGTCGCGGGTTCGAGTCCCGTCCGGTCCGCAAAAGCTTCAAAGAAATTTGAAGCTTTTCTTTTTTATACCGGAGGTCGTCCCGATTCTATCGGGATCCGGTCCGCAAAAGCTTCAAAGAAATTTGAAGCTTTTCTTTTTTATACCACTACTTTTTTTCGATATGAAATTTGATTCAAGATTTTTTTATAAAAATCAATAGAATAGTTATGCATCAGGAATAACAGGTACCTACATAGAATTCAGCCTACACCATTCAATTCTTTCCACATCTATTCCTGCGCAATCGTTCCCGTTCAAACTGCAATCGATTGCATTATGATCTCACTCAAATTTTTGACAGTTTAATGTCATTTCAAAAGCT
>CAZEZE010000295.1:0-3951 GCA_964516445.1 uncultured Chitinophaga sp.
AGCAGTTGGTCTCATTAGAAAGTTTTTAATAATGGTGTAAATATAGAGCTTTTGACTAAAAACAAAACTAAAATAGAAAATTTTATCTTAAACCAAAAAAATGTGTTTTTTTCTGATTTCCCGGCCTTTGGGTGCCGGGTTCCGGAAGCGCTCCCGGCCGGCAAAGTTGCAGAAAAAACGCAATGTTCTGAAAATTATTGTAAAAAAAAACTTTATCTGTAAAAAGTGTAAAATCGGAATCCCCTGTCCCCCTCACAATGACCTGGGTCATCCGGGAAGATAAATATCTGTATTCAAACGGCAAAATCTATCGGGGTATGCCGGTTTTGAGGCCGCGCTCAGAGTATCACCAGTTTTTCCATGACCGCTTTACGCATACCGGCCGGTGTCATAACCCGGAGCCGGTAAAGATACACACCCCGTCCTAATTTATCCCCATATTCATCCCTTCCATCCCATTCAATGGATTCGGAACGGTTGCCTTCAGTGGTCACTGTACGACGGATGGTTTTAACCACTCTGCCGCTGATGGTAATGATCTGTACCTGCACCTGCAGGGCCTGCCCCGGTTTATTATGCTCGAACCAGAAATTCGTTTTACTGGTAAATGGATTCGGATAATTAAGCACGTGGCTTAACTCAAGTTCCTCCTTTTTCGCCACGGTAAATTCCAGGGTAGCCTCATTGGAATTATTCAATACATCCCACGCTTTAAGGCGGAGACTGTGATGACCCGGTTCCAGTTCAGGTAACTGAAAGCGTACTGTACCCCGCTGGTAACTATTGAGATCTCCCGTGTAAAAATCATTGAGGATAAAAAACCGCCGGTTATCATTATCAAGTGTGGCAACAATATCATGCCCGATACCCGTACCGGTGGTGTTGATCCCCGATGAGTCCTCCAGTTTAACGATCAGCACGGGGTTCTGATCAGTGAGTCCTCCATTGGCAAAGAGCTCATCATTCAAAAAAAGCCTTATCCCGGGACCTTCCTTGTCTCCCGTATTGTCCGTACCGGTACCGCCAACCAGGAAATTTGTAAAATGCCCGTTGGCATCCATTCTTCCATCCTCGGCATACAGACTTAGTTTCCCGTTGCCATACTGGTAATTTATATCCCTGGGAACGCGGAACTCAAAACTGAACCGGCCATTGGATGCCGTCGTTTTTCCCCTGTACAAAACCGCTGTCTGCACCTGGAAAGGAGCCACCAGGCTTCCGGGGTCATTGGCGAGCGTGGACACTGTTTGTGGCTTATCAAAAACAGTAGGGTATACAAACCCGTTGAAATCCGGGAGCAGGTTCCCCGCCAGGTCCCTGACCTCCCCCTCCATAATGATTTTTTCAGTAGCGCTTAATGTATCTGCTTGCGCAGCAGGCAAACCGTTCACCCTTGTAACCTCCACCCTTAAAGATGGAAACCCAAGGGTCATAGCCGGATCTCCGAGTAAGGTGAATTTGCGGATGTTGGCAATATCGCTCAACGTCTGGTAGGTAAAATTTTTCGCCTCCCGGGTGGCATCCCCCAATGATCGGTAACGGCCTGAAACATCCGGTTCGAGGGCAAATCGGGTATAATTATTATTCATCACCCGGTTACTGAAGGCAAAAACCAGGCGGGTAGTGGTCATGAGCGCGATCGCACCTGTTTTAGGCCTTAGCAGGATATTTTCCCCCAATGAACTGATCAGCGGGTTATCATAGGGCGCAAAATCACATGTGGCAGTGATAAAAAGTGGTAACTTATTGATATTGTTTATATTATCTATAACCTGCTGGTCAAGTACCGTTTCTTCCGCCAGTCGTCGCGGACCACCGTGACCATTGTAGTTCCATATCAGGGTGCCGTTGAACAACTGGTTATTGCTCGCCAGGCTGGCGCCGGGGTACTGGCTGCCCCCCGGACCGCTCTCCTGCCGGTAGGCATCCAGGTAGATCTTTTGCTGGTTGAATACTGGCCCTGTAGCAGCGGCCGTGGCACTGATAAGCTCGGCATCCTGGAAATGCAGGTTCCCGTCCTCATCATCCGCCAGGAAACAAAGGTTGTTACGCCAGGGTCCCAGTGCTTCGGGTGCGTAATAGGATTTAAGTTTATCGGTGAAACTTTTTGCTTCGGCCGGGTTTCTTGCAGGTATCCTGCCGATCCCGATATCGAGAAGATTGGTGACCGTTCCCGAATTAATATTCTCATTATCGTCCAGGAAACCAAAGAAATCATCAGAGGTATAGGTGGAAAGAGGGTCCAGTGAAAAATTATTCTGCCAGGCAGGTACCAGGCTGGTATTGTTCAGCAGCCGGTTCTTATAATCAAATGAGGCATCTCCGAACAATAAAAGGTATTTGGGTTTGTCTGCCGTGGTACCGAATTTATCCCAATACATTTTTACAAAATCCCTGATCGCCACAGGGTCGGGACTTCCGCTGCTGAATTCATTGTACACCTGTTCCGTTGTTACGACCATTGTCCTCAGATTATTTCGCTGCCGGTGAATATCTGCCAGTACTTGCGCCTGGCCCAGCAAAGAAGCATGCGTGATCACCAGGTAATCCGCGGCGGTTGCGGCATGAAGATCCTGGTTTGAAACGCTTCCTTCCGCGGACGGAACCAGGAGATCCGTGCTGTTGAAGGCAATGTATTCCCTTAAACGCGTTGCGTCATGGATGAACCTGTATTCGGAATTCTGCAAATTACCCGGCATCCTTTGCGGATCAGATGGATCGGTCACTTCCCATACCTGTGTATTTGCGCCCGCTCCGCTTACTACGAACTCCGCCCTGCTGTTACCCACCGATGGCCAGTCCCTGAACAGGAGTTGCTGCCGGCCTGCAAGTGAAATATTTCTCCTTGCAAAAACTTCAAACCAATTCAGCCAGCCCTGCGCATTCAGGCTGCCGGGCACATAGGTAAAACTGATACTGTTGCTGGCCTGTGCCCCTGCAGCTGTCAGGAAAACGGTTGCCTGTTGCCCGAAAAGATCATAAGGCCCGGCGCCTGCAGGGTTGATGGGCAACTGGCCGGTTAACTGACCATTTACCCTGACCTCAAAACGGCTTCCTGTATTAATAGACCTTGCCGCACAGCTGGTCCTGATCTGCAAAGAAGACCCTTGCAGGACCGATGAAAAATCAACAATGAAATTGCGGGTGAGCGATCTTCCGGGGAGGTTTGACATTTCTTCCCCGTACCATTCCTTACCGCTGTTCAGAAAATTGACCGAATCCAGTTCATGAAAATATCGTTCTGAAAAATGATTCACAGTAACCTGCGGTGCACTTAAAACAGAGCCCGTAGTGATCCTTTTACCGGCACCCCCTATCGTCAGGAAATAATATGCCTTGTCGGAATATAGATTTTTCCGGTGAAAAAAACCCTGGTTGACGGAATCCTTTACCCATTCATCAGGCCCCGGGGCATAAAAAAGTATATGATCCGGTCCGTTGATCAGCCCGTCACCACCATCTACCACCACTATGGCATTTTCCTTGAGATCATCCATCCATGGCCCGTTATTCGCTTCTTCCAGCATGCTGCCACCGTTACCGTACAACCGCACCGAAGAGGAAACCAGGTTGGAAGTATTTACGCCAAGACTATTCAACAGTGGAAGATCAATTTTATAAACCCCCGGGGCGCTCACACCAAGCTTGAACCAGCTACCTCCTGCAAGCACAGAATTGGACCTGTAAGTGCGCTGTGCCACCCCTTCGTAACCGGTCACCAACAGCCACCCGCAAATAATCAATAACAGGCTCTTTTTCATGCTTTAATCAATTCGTTTTGTGGGGTTTTTACAGTCCAAAAAAAGTATTTCTGCGTATCCCCGTTTACCGAAAGTGCCTATATTCGCAAATCCGGGGGTAAAACTTCTGCCAGGTGCAATAATATTACCCCAGCCGGCGTTAAAAATATTCCAATTCACAGGTTTATGCAAAAAACTATGAGCGTGAAAA
>CAZEZE010000296.1:0-3950 GCA_964516445.1 uncultured Chitinophaga sp.
GGAAACATCCGCATGTTCATTGGAGCCAGTTATACGGCATGAGCGATAATATTACTTTCAACCTGGCACATGCAGGCTGCAGTGTGAGCAAGTACCTGCCCTTCGGGCCGATCAGGGATGTGATACCCTATCTGATGCGACGGGCGCAGGAAAACACTTCGGTAAAAGGACAAACGGGCCGGGAACTGGGATTGATCGCCAGGGAACTGAACCGCAGGAATAAGCCGGGTTAAACATTCAGTAATTTCTTCAATCGTACCAGGTATTCCAGTTCTTCCCTGTTGATCTTTCTCATGCCTTCAGCTATATGTCTTGCGCTGTTGAAAATCCGGTTCCGCGTGGGTATATCTATTTCCCCTTGATTTTCTTTAAAGAATATTTCAAAAGCCTGGTAAGCCGCCTCGGCAGTTTCATCATTATCCTCCATCGTTTCAAACTCAAACTCGATCAGGAAAGCCCGGTCCGTACCGAATCGGTCGGTGCTGTGATCGTAGTGTTTCCATGCAAACTGCACTTCTTCATCCAGTGCTTTCTTTTCTTTTTCGCTGATATTCTTGTCTGCCGCCGCAATAGCATAAAAGAGATTGCCCAATTCCTTATAAAATCTCCTGGAGTTGACCATGGCAATGATTTTGAATTCAAGTTCAAGTTAGTCAGGGCTTCCCGCCACGGCACTGATTTTAATCAATGTTGATAATGTTTGTACTCAATTCACAGCTTTTGAACAGCTCCATTCCCGGTGTTCGGAGCTCCCGGCTTTGCGTTAACTTGCAGCCATGCAACCATATCTTGATCTGCTGAAGCATATCCTGGCAAACGGAACGGTGAAAACCGATCGTACCGGCACCGGCACCAAAAGTGTTTTTGGCTACCAGATGCGGTTCGACCTGCAAAAGGGGTTCCCGCTCGTGACCACCAAGAAGGTGCATATGAAGAGCATTATACATGAATTGCTGTGGTTCCTGAAGGGGGAGACCAATATCGCGTACCTGAAGGAAAACGGTGTCAGCATCTGGAATGAATGGGCGGATGAGAGAGGGGAGCTCGGCCCGGTGTATGGAAAACAATGGCGAAGCTGGGAAGGCAAGGACGGGAAAACAGTGGACCAGATAACCGAACTCATTGAACAGATCAGGAAGAACCCGGACAGCCGCCGCCTGATCGTGAGTGCCTGGAATGTAGCTGAACTGCCAAAGATGGCGCTGATGCCCTGTCACAGTTTATTCCAGTTCTATGTGGCAGATGGAAAACTCAGTTGCCAGTTGTACCAGCGCAGCGCCGATGTATTCCTGGGCGTTCCATTTAATATTGCTTCGTATGCCCTGCTTACGATAATGATCGCGCAGGTGTGCGGACTCCAGCCCGGGGATTTCGTGCATACATTCGGTGACGTTCATATTTACAATAATCACCTCGATCAGGTAAGGCTGCAATTAAGCCGCACGCCCTATCCTTTACCTCAGATGAAACTGAACCCTGAAGTGCAGGATATTTTCTCTTTCCGGTTTGAAGATTTTGAACTGCAGAATTACCAATGCCATCCGGCCATCAAGGCTCCCGTAGCGGTCTAGGGATATTCTTAGTGGCATAGTATTTTCAGTTTGTATCCCCATTTTTAGTGAGATTTGAAAAAGCACATGACTACCTTTACAGGGATCTCATACACAATTAAATTACATGAATTTTGTTTACTTCCCTTTGGGGAACAGGAAATTTTAATCATTAAAACAGTTGTTCGGTTTATGAATATTTCTCTCATCGTTGCGGCCGCATCCAATAACGCAATCGGTATGGAAGGTAAGATGCCCTGGCATTTGCCAAACGATATGAAGCATTTCAAAAACATCACCTGGGGTATGCCGGTGCTGATGGGAAGAAAGACCTTTGAATCGCTGGGTAAAGTGCTCCCCGGGAGGAAGAATATCGTGATTACCCGCCAGCCGGGATGGAAAGCGCCGGGTACCGTTATCGTTGGATCTATCGAGGATGGCTTATTTGTGGCCCGGGAAACTGATGCCCGGGAAGTTATGGTGATTGGAGGAGGAGAGATCTACCGGGCCCTGTTCGACAGGGCCAAACGGATCTACCTGACACGGGTAGAAGCGGAACCGGAAGCGGATACTTTTTTCCCCGTCATTGATCCGAAACGCTGGTACCTTGTCAGCCAGAAGAACCATGAGGCGGATGAAAAGAATGCCTTTAACCATTCTTTCCAGTTATGGGAGAGAATATGAGATGAAAATCACCACTGCATTTTATTCATGTATTCAACGCCGATAACAGCCCTTAAGTACCTCCGGTATTTTTTATCATCCTCTAATGGTAAAGGACATGGTATTCACTCTCCCTTCCTGTTTGAATTCATCACCCGGGTACTGAATGATAAAACAAAGTATGAGGCGTATGCGATTGCAGAGAAACTGCGACGGGAAATGCTGCAGGATAGGCGCCGTGTGCAGGTTAAAGACCTGGGTGCCGGTTCCCTGTTAAGCAGGAACCCGGAAAGAAGCATCGCGTCGATTGCCAGGTACGCCGCAAAGCCCAAAAAATTCGGGCAATTGCTTTTCCGGATGGTGCGATACTACAAACCAGCCACGATCATTGAACTGGGAACATCACTGGGTCTAACCACAACCTATCTTGCGCTGGCCAACCCCGCTGCAACGATATATTCGCTGGAAGGCGCTCCGGCAATAGCACAGGTGGCTGCTGAGAACTTTATGGCCCAGGATACCCGAAAGCCGGTACTTGTACAGGGGAATTTTGATGATACGCTGCAGCCTCTTTTGGACAGCATTTCAGGAATCGACCTGGCATTTATTGACGGAAATCACCGCCAGGTGCCGACGGAAAGATATTTTCATTCCCTGCTTTCAAGGACCCATCATGAATCAATACTTATATTCGATGATATTCACTGGAGCAGGGAAATGGAACAGGCCTGGAACACGGTTAAATCGCATCCCTCCATCACCTGTACGGTCGATCTTTTCTTTATCGGTATCGTCTTTTTCCGAAGGGAATTTCATGAAAAACAGCATTTCACCGTCCGATTTTAAAAATCATTATCTTGAGCGCCGATTTCCAACCGAATCAAATTCCCCTATATGACTGTCGGATTGCTGAAAGAACCTGCCCATGAAACAAGGGTTTCCCTGCTTGCTGAATCTGTTGCGATGCTTGTGAAAAAAAATGTCAATGTCCTGGTAGAAAAAGGGGCTGGTGAAAGATCATTTTGCAGTGATACGGAGTATACAAATGCAGGGGCCCTGGTAAAAGAACGGGCGGAAGTGATAGGCGCTTCCGATATACTTTTATGTATACATGCACCGGCAGAAACCGGTACAATGGCTTCCAAAATCCTGGTAGGCGTATACCAGCCGTTGTTCCATACGGAACAGATGAAGCAATGGGCAGCCGGGAATATTACGGCTTTCTCACTCGATATGCTGCCCCGCACTACCAGGGCGCAGGCAATGGATGTACTGAGTTCACAGGCCAATATTGCCGGTTATAAAGCGGTGCTCACTGCCGCGAATACATATTCCCGTTATTTTCCCATGTTCATGACAGCGGCCGGCAGCATTAAGCCTGCGAAAGTGCTGATACTCGGTGCCGGTGTGGCGGGTCTCCAGGCCATTGCCACAGCGAAAAGGCTGGGCGCTGTGGTGGAAGTGTTTGATACAAGACCTTCCGTGAAAGAAGAGGTGATGAGCCTGGGTGCCAGGTTTGTGGAAGTGGAGGGCGCAGCGGATGCCAGTAAGGCCGGCGGGTACGCGGTGGAACAAACCGAGGAATACAAACAAAAACAACTGCAAAGAATCACGGAAAGTATTGCCAAGGCGGATATCGTGATTACAACGGCACAAATACCCGGCAGGAAAGCGCCCATCCTCATCACGGAAGAAATGCTGAAGGGCATGCGGAGCGGTTCTGTTATCATCGACATC
>CAZEZE010000297.1:0-3941 GCA_964516445.1 uncultured Chitinophaga sp.
GGGCATGGTTGGCGATATCTTCTTCGTGGGTCACCACCACAAGGGTGTTCCCGTTCTTGAATATATTGTCAAAGATCGCCATGATCTCGTATGAGGTCCTGGTGTCCAGGTTACCGGTGGGCTCGTCTGCCAGTATCAGCGAAGGATTATTCACCAAAGCTCTCGCGATGGCCACCCGCTGGCATTGACCGCCGGAGAGTTCATTGGGTTTGTGGTGGCTGCGATCCGTCAGGTTCACCATCTCCAGCACCTGCATGGCTTTTTCATTGCGTAGTTTTTTGCCCATACCGGCATAAACAAGCGGCAGTGCTACATTCTCCAGTGCCGTCAGGCGGGGCAGCAGGTTGAACTGCTGAAATACAAACCCTATTTCCTGGTTGCGGATCTCAGCAAGGTCGTTGTCCTTCATTTCGCTTACATCATGCGTGTTCAAAACGTAATTGCCGGAAGTTGGTGTATCGAGACAACCGATAATGTTCATCAGGGTGCTCTTCCCGGATCCCGAAGGTCCCATCAGGGCCACGTATTCATTTTTATTTATATCCAGTGAAATGCCTTTCAGCACCTGCAGTTCCTGCCTGCCCATGTAGTAGCTCTTACAGATATTTTCGAGATGGATAATGCTGCTCATGATGTCTGGTATCTGAAGCCGGAGGTCCGGAGTCGGTTATAAAATGTGCGTTTCCGACGTCTGACCTCAGACCTCATTTTCTTATTACTTTGGGTACTTTAAAAAAATGATCATCTTTCAGGGGCGCATTTTTAAGGGCCTCCTCCCTGCTCACGGATCCCCTGACCTCGTCATCCCGCAGCACATTTTCTTCCTCACTCAAATATAATAACGGCTCAACACCTTCGAGGTTCAGTTCATTCAGTTTGTCCACAAATACGATCATACGCTGCAGGTCATTCTTTATTTCCGCCCTTTCCCCTTCATTGAATTCCAGGCGGGAAAGGTGGGCGAGTTTGTCTACGAGCGCATCGGTTACTTCCATGCTGCAAAGTTAGGAGTTAGCAGTTAGGAGTTTGGAGTGGAGTCTCAAATTCGGAGTTTTCCTGCAAACTCCCGGTTTCTGACAGATGCTTTACAATGGCAGGCTCTATACACTCATTTATGAACCTGCATAATCACGCCGACTCCTAACTCCTAACTGCTAACTCCTGACTATTTTATTATCTTCGCCGCCTTATGAACGATAAGAAACAAATAGTCATGAGCGGCATCCGTCCCACAGGTTTCCTGCACCTGGGGAATTATTTCGGTGCAGTGCGGAACTATGTGCGGATGCAGGAGGAGTATGATTGTTTTTTCATGGTGGCCGACCTGCATTCACTGACCACGCATCCCGACACTAAGGAGCTGAAGGAGAATGTGTACCGGGTAATTGCAGAGAATATTGCCTGCGGGCTCGACCCGGATAAAGTGGCGTTGTTTTGCCAGAGCCATGTTTACGAAACGGCAGAACTCTACCTCTACCTGAATATGCTGGCTTATAAGGGTGAGCTCGAGAAGACCACTACTTTTAAAGACAAGGCCAGGCTGCAGCCGGAAAATATCAATGCCGGGCTGTTGACCTACCCGGTGCTGATGGCAGCTGATATCTTATTGCACCGAGCCCTTTATGTGCCCGTGGGTAAGGACCAGGAACAGCACCTGGAAATGGCAAGGACCTTTGCGAACCGGTTCAACCACCGTTACGGGGTAGTATTTCCTGAACCCCTGGCATTCAATTTCGGGGAGGACCTGGTGAAAGTGCCCAGTCTCGATGGCGCCGGTAAAATGAGCAAGAGCGAGAACCAGTATGCCACTTTATACCTCTCGGATGATGATGAACTGATCCGTAAGAAAGTGATGAAGGCCAAAACGGACAGCGGACCTGCGGAGCCTCACACCCCCAAGCCGGATTACATCGAGAATATTTTCCAGCTCATGAAACTGGTCAGCCAACGGGAAACAGTACAGCAATTCGAAGCCGCTTACAATGATTGCAGCATCCGCTATGGCGATATGAAGAAACAACTGGCGGAGGATATGGTGCGGTTCATCAAGCCAGTGCGGGAAAAGGCCGATGCGATCCGGAATGATGCGGGGTACCTGAAAAAAGTAATGGAAGAGGGCGCTGAAAAGGCCCGTAAAAGTGCAAGAGATACAATGGAACGGGTAAGGGAAGCTATGGGACTGGACTATTTTAACACCGGCTCTTAAAGGGGCGTAAAAAAAATTTTCTTACAGCAGAAATCAATACTTTTATCCTAATTCCAATTTTTTTAATTTTTTAAATTCTCCTTTAGGGGATAGGGGCATGGCAAAAGCGAAATTCAAACCCAAACATATTGCAGTAGCGGGAAATATCGGCGCCGGAAAGACCACACTTACCGAAATGCTGAGCAAGCATTACAAGTGGATCCCCCATTTTGAGGATGTGGACCACAATCCTTACCTGATGGACTTCTACGAGGATATGCCCCGCTGGAGTTTCAACCTTCAGATCTATTTCCTGAACAGCCGACTGAAGCAACTGGTAGATATTCAGCAGGGAACCGAGACCGTGATCCAGGACCGTACCATTTACGAGGACGCCAACATCTTTGCGCCCAACCTCCATGAAATGGGACTGATGAGCAAAAGGGATTTTGATAACTACTTTCACTTCTTTCAGACCTTAAAGTCACTGGTTCAGCCGCCTGACCTGCTGATATACCTGAATGCTTCTGTCCCCACACTGGTGGGCAACATCCAGAAAAGGGGAAGGGAATATGAGGAAAATATCCGGCTTGATTACCTGAAAAAACTCAATGAGTATTACGCCAAATGGATCAGCGAATACAAGGAGGGCAAACTGCTCATCATTGATGTGGACAAGAACCGGTTCCCTGAAAAAGACGAAGATTTTGGCGAGATCATACGGAAAGTGGATGCAGAATTGTACGGGCTTTTCTAATAACCGGCGTAATCTTCATACTGTTTCAGCAGCTTATTGATCTGCTTCAGCCATTCCTCCTGTTTTTCCTTGTTGATGCTGTGATTGGTCTCCCGGTCATACCTGTTTTGCATCGTTTCTTTTTCATCCAGGATGTCCTGGTAAATCTTCTTTAGATCCTGCTGGTAGGTTCTTTTATTGAATGTATATTCCTTCAGGTTCTTGTTAAGCATACGGGCGAAAATTTCGGAAATATCGAAATGCCCCTGTTCATGCGCGAGGATATAGGGGGTCTTATGCAACCCCCAGGATCGTGTCTTTGAGAATTTTGACTCGATCCTGAAAGAAAAATCATTGCTGCTGATATTATAGGAAACCATGAGATAGGTGGTGGTGGAAGCAGCGGCATCGCTGTTGCGGTCGGGACTTGCCTTGTAATCAGACCAGGTCAGGCGCCGGCTTCCGCTCCATTCAATAAGTTCCTCACCGGGGTCCTGGGCCGGGAGACAGAGGGGCAATAAAAAGACAATGCTGATCGCTGCGAGTTTCATGACCGGTTATTCAACGTAAAGTCGCTTTAAAAATTTTAAGGGCTGCACCTGATCGCGTTAAAAAAAGACAAAACCCCCTCCCGGCTCAGCCAGGAGGGGGTTTTGTTAAACCGTCCTTTTCTTACATTAAACCTTTGGCGCTGCTGCCAGGATCTCGGCAGTCACCCCATCGGCGTATTTCTCAAAATTTTTCAAGAACAACCCGGCCAGGTATTTGGCCTTTTCATCATATGCGGCTTTATCCGCCCATGTATTGCGGGGGTTAAGTACTTCAGATGGTACGCCTGTGCAGGATACGGGCATAGCCACGCCAAATACCGGGTGTGTTTCGTATTCGACATTGTCAAGGTTGCCTTCAAGGGCAGCCGTGATCATAGCACGTGTGTATTTCAGCGACATACGGTGACCAATTCCATAAGGTCCACCGGTCCAGCCTGTATTTACCAGCCATACATGTACTTTATTCTCC
>CAZEZE010000298.1:0-3924 GCA_964516445.1 uncultured Chitinophaga sp.
GTTGCGGGCTGTACCACAACTGCTGTTTTACGGATAGCTATTTTGTTATGGTATAATTAGTTTTTGATTATGGACGCTTCCCTGTTGGGTAACAACTGTAATAAGGTAAGTTCCACGGGTAAGCGTATGCGTGGCGATACCTGATTCGCCAGGCAGCATTTGTTTGCTGAGCTGCAACCGGCCGGCCAGGTCATAGATGCTGACTTTTGCCCCGGTATTATTTTCCGTTCGTAATTGTACAAAACCCCCGATAACAGGGTTCGGCCAAAGCTTTACCGGGATAGCCGTTCCGCTTACTATGACCAGCTTTACCACAGAGTAATTCAGCTTTCCGGTTGATTCTGCCGATAACAGCCGGTAATAATTTTTCCCTGTTGCAGGATCTTCGTGTAAGAATGAATATGTCTGTATTTCCCTGTTGCCGGGTGCCGGTTCAATAAAGGAGATTTCATCCCAGTTGATGCCGTCCCGGCTATGCTGAACCGCAAAACCTGTATTGCCTTTTTCTGCGACCGACCAGTTCAGGCTAACCCTGGCCTGGCTGATGAGGGAGGCGTCAAATGATGTCCAGGTGACCGGCAATACACCCAGCGGGTATGCACAGGAGGTTAGGTCATTCCCAACATCACTGACGGATAAGGTACCCAGCAGTGTGAGTGAGAGATTATTTTCGAGCCGGTATAGCAGGTTGTCGTTCTTGGTAGACATGAATATCTGCCCGGTAGGATTGAAGGCTATACCCGCTATCATGTTTCCCGAGGGTGTTGCCGTTGTGGGAGCCACTCTACGCGTTACGGTAACACCGGCCACAGCCGAAGAAGGCAGGGGTGCAGGAAGCATATATACTCCGAAATTGGTACTGCTGGATGTGATGATCCAAAGGTTACCGTTACCGTCAAAGGCGATATCACCGGCATTCTGATCTTTGATCACAGTTGACACATTGTTGCCAAACTGGTCGGTGAAGGAAGAAGTGATCTTCATCCATTGGTTATTGATTATATCATACCGGTTCAGGTTGGCATCGATATCGATCGTAAAATAATACTTACCGTCGGCCGTGATACAACCGGTATGTACTTCGCTGGTACAGGTACTGGTTGGCAGAATACTAACCGTAGAAGTGCCGGCATCGTAGGATACGAATTCCTGCGGAGTGGTACCGACATTACGTTTGAAATAGTAAAATTTTCCGCTATTACTGTTATAAGCGAGTCCATTCGACTTGCTTGCACTGTTACCCGGGTAGCTCGTATTCTTTATGACCGCCCCGGTGGAAGCGTTGGATACATTGACAGGGTAAATGGCACCGTTGCCGGTCAGGCCATATATAACCCCGGCAGGATCAGCACAGATCTGCGCAGGGGCTTTGTTCGCCTTTAGCAATACAAAAAAAGTAAAAAGAAAACAGGCGCCTTGAATTTTCGACAGGGTAAAGATTGGTTTCATCATTCCAGGTTTAGGGTAACAGAAATTAAAGCTGATTTTTCCCGGATTGAATGGATCTTAATACAAGCAGTTCATTTCCCTGTGAATAAGGGTTGAAATGATATTTAACCGCAGACTGATGATGGAAATTTCTTGGGAATAATTCTGACCCGGCAGGTAATTTTCATCATAAGGATTGGATTAAATACCTGCCAAAAATACGTAGCAGTTTAGCGGATTGCAATAGCAAAACTACGATGAACACTGTTTTTTTCTTCGAGTTGTTCAGCATGCTGAATAACAGGTCGTTGTTACTGGGAGTTTTTTGCAAATAAAGCTGCTTTACCATTCAGGATAGCCGGGCCATAGGCCTGCGCCGGAAGGGTTACAATACAGTTTCATCATTCATCCTCTTTGTCGCTTTTCAGAATGATCTTTTTATGGATAAGGCTTTGCACCATCAGTAGCCCGTATGTATGTGCCAGGGTGGTTTTGGAAGCGATATCAAAGGTGCTGGTCCGGGCAGAGTAGATCAGTTGCCGGGAACCGAGATCATAAAAATTATTCTCCCACAGATATTTAGTCTGCTCTGCATAATAACCGGGCAGGTAGATCCTATCGCTGACTTCTGTCATATACCTGTCGAAACGCCCGAAGCGGTTGTAGTAATCATTATCGATACTGTTGCCGGGAACATATACCTGCTCTTTTTCCTTGTTAAGCATTACAATGGTCAGAATGCCGTCGAATCCCTTTCCTTCAATGGCTGCTTTTGCCCGGGCCGAATCCCCTTTTACAAAGGTTCCGGGAGGAAAGATCTTATTGGCGGCAACGCTGTTATAACCCAATTCTTTCAGGTCATCTGCCATATGGTTCTCTATTTTTGACTGCAGTTCAAAGTCGCTGTCTGTAAGCACACCCAGTACCAGTATCTTCTCATATTTTTTTGGGGTAATATCCCGTGCTGTCCAGGACCCGGTGATCTTACTGGGCTGACAGGAAATAATAACCGACAGCAGCGGTAGAAGAAATAGTTTTTTCATGACTATTAGTTGGATAATAAAAGTAATTTTTCAGTCCGCCCTTTTCCCTGAGGCTGATCAGCCGGCAACAAGACACTTATCACAGTGATCTAACATCCCGGTCAGTTAATGAGCAGCTGTAATTCCGCCGGTGACGGGATACGTATATAAAACCATCCAAACCGTTGAATCACGCCGGTTGGTTTCTTTCAGATGACTACCTGGCTTATAGCATCATCTGCTTCCTTGTTGAAAGGACTTCCGTTCTCCTTAAAAAGAGGCTTTTTATTCACACAAGGTGAATAATTCCTGATTCTTGCAGCCGTGGCTGTTTCGGTATATTTGCCGGTAACCACCCAATGCCTCCCGATTGGGAGGTTTTTTGTGGGTGAAACACAAGTTGAAACCGGTCGATGACCTGTTTAAATTCGGATAACCAGAAAAATTCTGGGGCAGGCCCTGCTTCTGTCCCGCAAGTGAAATGGCAAAAGAAAAAGAAACAGCTTCCAAAGAGACCAATAAGTCCAACCTGTTCGAATACGACGAGGACAGTATAAAATCCCTTGACTGGAAAGAACATATCCGGCTCCGCCCGGGAATGTATATTGGTAAACTGGGGGATGGATCCTCTCCCGATGACGGGATCTATGTGCTGGTAAAGGAGGTGCTCGACAACTGTATTGATGAGTACACCATGGGCTATGGCAAAACGGTGGAGATCACAATCGAGGGAAAACAGGTGACTATCCGGGATTACGGCCGTGGTATACCGCTGGGGAAAGTGGTGGATGTGGTGAGCAAGATCAATACCGGCGCCAAATACGATAGTAAGGCCTTCCAGAAATCAGTCGGGCTGAATGGGGTGGGTACCAAGGCCGTTAACGCCCTCAGTAACTATTTTAAAGTAACCGCGGTAAGGGAGGGAAAGGAAAAAACAGCCGAGTTTGAAAGAGGAGTACTGGTAAAAGAATACAAGGAAGCAAAGACCGGCGAATCCAACGGAACGATCGTAACCTTTATTCCCGATGAATCCGTTTTCAAGAATTTCAAGTTTCACCCGGAGTTCCTGGAAAGCCAGATCTGGAATTATTGCTACCTCAACGCGGGACTGAAAATTGTTTTCAACGGGAAAAGCTTTGTCAGCAAGAACGGGCTACTCGACCTCCTTCAACGCAAGACCAACGAGGATGAGATCCGTTACCCGATCATTCATTTAATAGGCGATGATATCGAGGTTGCGCTTTCCCATACCAATGAATACGGCGAGGATATCTACAGTTTTGTGAATGGTCAGCATACCACGCAGGGAGGCACCCACCAGCAGGCATTCCGGGAGGCTTATGTCAAGACGATCCGCGATTTCTTTAAAAAGGATTACGATGCATCCGATATCCGGACCGGTATAGTGGCGGCGGTATCCGTGAGGGTGGTGGAACCGGTTTTTGAATCGCAGACCAAGACCAAACTCGGCTCA
>CAZEZE010000299.1:0-3908 GCA_964516445.1 uncultured Chitinophaga sp.
TCCCGGTTAATAACCCCCCACTTACCTCCTTTATTAACCGCCGCAAATCCTTCTTCAAAATATTTCGCGTCATCGTATTGTAATGCAATCAATTCCTTTCCCCTTGAATCAATAAATCCCCATTTGCCATTCAGTTTTACAGCAGCCAGGCCCTCTGAAAAGGCTTTGGCATCTTCAAACTTCATTGGGATCACCTGCTTTACTGATTTGTCAATGAAACCATACTTACTGTTCTTTGCAAGCAGGCAAAGTCCCTCTCTGAATCCTCCCACTGCATCGTATCTGGCAGGTACAGCCACCTTTCCCGTAGAATCAAGCAGGCCATACTGTTGTTTTTTTAATTTCGCATCCCATATTTCAAGCGGCGCATATCCTTCCTCAAATCTTACCGCTATAAGAAATCCACTATAGATAAATGGTGTTAAGGCCTTTCCAGCCGCATTGAAAATGGCAAATTTCCCGGATGGTGAAGCATCCATGTTGGAGAATTTATGACCGATATTCAGTGCAAACAAATTATATCCGAGACATTGGGCCCTGTCATACTTCACGGGGATGATTTGCTTACCTTTTGTATCAATAATACCCCATTTCCCGCCTTTATTCATTTGATAATTGGCGCCAATGTTCACTTCTGCAAACTTGCCGTCAGTAAACTCGTTGGCAATATCATAAACAGGTTTTATGATAACCTTTCCGGATGCATCCTGATAACCGTATTTACTATTTTTTTCATCCTGGAAAGGTTGCGGTACTTGTGCCAATACACATATTCCGAATAACAGCAATCCGGAAAGGGTAACGAATTTGAGCATACTATTTTTTTTTACCCAAGATACCATTTTTCAAAAAATGGTACGACCCCGTTAAAGATTCAAAAGAAAATATTGCTGCCCGACCCCGGGATCTTAGCTGCCGGCTCTGTGGTATTAAAAAGCCCCTGCGATTTATGCAGGGGCCATTCTCAGCCAATCTATTTGTACTCTATATCGATCCGAAAATTACTTTACTTCCTCATACGGTACATCCGTCACATTATCCGCCGCTCCCTGCGCACCCGAACCCTTTTCGCTTGTACCCTGTTCACCTGCGCCTTGTTGTGGCTGCTCCTGGGTGGCTTTATACATATCTTCACTGGCGGCGGTCCAGGCCGCATTCAGGGCGGCCATGGCTGTATCGATGGCCGGAATATCCTGTGCCTTGTGAGCTTCTTTCAGTTTTTCGGCGGCCTGCTCGATCGCTGTTTTCTTTTCCGCAGGGATCTTTTCACTGTATTCCTTCAGTTGCTTTTCAGTCTGGAACACGAGGCTGTCGGCCATATTCAGTTTCTCCACTTTTTCCTTTTCCGCTTTATCGCTCGCTTCATTAGCCTTTGCTTCAGCTTTCATTTTCTCCACTTCGTCCTTGCTCAGACCGGAACCGGCTTCAATATGGATCTTTTGCTCCTTCCCGGTGCCCTTATCCTTTGCAGTTACATGGAGGATACCATTGGCATCGATATCAAAGATCACTTCGATCTGCGGCACACCCCTTGGCGCGGGCGGTATGCCATCGAGATTGAAGATGCCGAGGCTCTTGTTGTCCTTCGCCATGCTCCGCTCTCCCTGCAGCACATGGATCTGTACGCCGGGCTGGTTATCGCTCGCGGTGGAGAATACCTCTGATTTCTTGGTCGGTATCGTTGTATTGGAAGGGATCAGCGGGGTCAGTACGCCACCCATGGTCTCGATACCGAGGGTAAGCGGGGTAACATCCAGCAACAGCACATCCTTTACTTCACCGGTCAGAACGGCACCCTGGATAGCGGCGCCAACGGCCACCACTTCATCGGGGTTCACACCCTTGTTGGGTTTTTTACCAAAGAATTTCTCCACGATCTCCTGCACTTTGGGGATCCTTGTCGAACCGCCCACCAGGATCACTTCATCAATTTGAGAGGTGGAAAGACCTGCGTCTTTTAATGCTGCCTCACAGGGTTTCAGGCAGCGGGCAAACAAATTATCTGCCAGCGCTTCAAATTTAGCACGGCTCAGTTTTTTCACCAGGTGCTTGGGCACCCCGTCAACCGCCGTGATATAGGGAAGATTGATCTCTGTCTCGGAAGAAGAGGACAATTCCACTTTTGCTTTCTCGGAAGCCTCTTTCAGACGCTGAAGGGCCATGGGGTCTTTCCGCAGGTCGATAGCCTCATCTTTCTTGAATTCATCGGCCAGCCAGTCCATGATCACTTTATCGAAATCATCACCTCCCAGGTGGGTATCGCCATTGGTTGATTTCACCTCAAAAACGCCATCTCCCAGTTCCAGTACGGAGATATCGAATGTACCTCCACCAAGATCAAAAACGGCGATCTTCTGGTCGTGTTTAGCCTTATCCAGGCCATAGGCCAGCGCCGCAGCCGTGGGTTCGTTCACGATCCTTCGTACGGTGAGACCGGCGATCTCTCCGGCTTCCTTGGTAGCCTGCCGCTGGGCGTCGTTGAAGTAAGCCGGAACGGTGATAACCGCCTCGGTCACCTCATGACCCAGGTAGTCCTCGGCCGTTTTTTTCATTTTCTGGAGCACCATGGCAGAGATCTCCTGCGGGGTATACAATCTGCCATCTATGTCAATTCGAACGGTATTATTGTCACCTTTTGCCACTTTGTAGCTCCAGTGCGTGATCTCCTCACCCACTTCGTCGAACTGCCGGCCCATAAAACGCTTCACTGAAGCGATGGTATTATGGGGGTTGGTAATGGCCTGGCGCTTGGCCGGGTCACCCACTTTCCGCTCCCCGTTTTTTAGAAAAGCCACTACAGACGGAGTTGTACGGCGCCCTTCGTCGTTGGCGATCACCACAGGTTCGTTGCCTTCCATGACGGAAACGCAGCTATTGGTGGTGCCTAAGTCTATTCCTATGATCTTTCCCATGATATTATGTTTTAATGAGTTCGCTTATGATTCTCAATCATTGTGCCGCGAGGGGGGAATGTGAAAAAATGGCAGTTTTCCGGTCTTCCAGCCTTGCAGTTGGGCAATCGGTCAGCCCCCAGGTCTTATAGTGGGTAGTCTTGAAGCCCCCAGTTGGCTTACCACTATATATTAGGAAAAAATGAAATTAACGGCACTATTTAGAACTAAAAAATGGTTAGAGAAAATGTGCAAGTTATCACCCGTAGACTGTGAACTGCAAGACTGCAAGACTGCCCGGCTGCAAGACAGCTAGAATGACTACTTCAAATTGGCAATTATACTGTCCTGAGTCTGACTTATTTTCTTCATCAGGTTGGAAAGAGTGCTCATTATCTTGCTTCTTCTGTCCATTAAGATCTGCAATCTCATTTGCCGCTCTTCTCCCAATTCAGACAGTGAATCCCGGGACTCTCTTAAACCCGTAATCATTTCATCAATTTCAAATTGCGAAAGCTCACGGGTTGCAGGGATATTATTCGTCCGCTTAACATTGGGCTTAGGTTTCAGCAGTAGTTTAAATGAATCGAGCCGAACCCTTGTAATGGGATGACTTTTATCGTTGAGTGCAGTGAGGGCCTCCCTGATTTTACTTTTTTGTTCATTGATACTTTTAACCTGCGCCATGATCGCTTTCAGATCTTCCTGGGCGGATTTGGAGGCCTGCATCAGTACCAGGAATGCAATGGCCTCAATATCCTGGCCATTCATGCCGCCCAGTACCCCATAGGATCTGGCCCTGGCCTGTATATCTTCAGCGGTCAGGTTTTTCTGATTCGCTTCTGTTGCAGTATTTTTTACCCATTGAATATGCTTTGTGTTGATCTGCGACATGGCTTTAGTAAAAAAAGCTTCCTCCTCCCGGGTAGGTTCCCGCTGGGCGATCGCAGAAAAGGAGAATAACAGGCTGAAAAGAAAGACCGCTGTATTTATTTTCATGGAAAAATATTTCATCAC
>CAZEZE010000300.1:0-3889 GCA_964516445.1 uncultured Chitinophaga sp.
ACCATTTTCTTACCAATTTTCTTCTCCAGCTCATCGAGCACCGGATTCATTTTTACACAGGGAGGGCACCACTCGGCCCCGAAATCAACCAGGGTGGTCTTATCTTTCGGGATCGAAGCAAAATATTGTTCAAGCGTTAGCTGGGGTTCGTTGCTGCTGCCTTCCACCGGTTTGCCATCCCGTTTCCAGGCATTGATTCCGCCCCGCAGTTCGATCACTTTTTTAAAACCGTTGTTGCGCATCCAGGCGGCGGCATTAGCGCTCCGGCTGCCCACCAGGCAATAGATATAAACGGGTTTCTCTTTATCCACAAAATTCACCCTTTCCATGAATTGCTGCTGGTTGGTCCAGTCGGCCTGCAACGCTTTTTTGATATGACCTCCCTTGAATTCCCCGGCCGTCCTTACGTCGAGGACCTGGATATCTGGTTTGCTGATCTCCTTCTCAAAATCCGAAGGTTTCAGATCCTTTGGCTCCTGCGAAAGACAGGAAAGGGTCAGGACCGATAATAAAAGGGCAGGAAATACGTTTTTCATCTGTTCGGTTTGCGGCAAAAATAGGGCATTGTTTCCCATGATACTGAGCGCTTTCGGCAATTAATTCTTATCTACCCGGTGGCAGGAGATATCTAAAATAGTCTTATTTTTAAGGGTTGAAACAACTCACCATCTGACCTTATAGTAAAAACAAAACGAAAACAGGTGAAATGAGCCATGAATACCCTGCCGGGTTCACCGCCGGATCAACTGGGTATATGGCGAATTACATGCGGCTAATCCCCTAAAAAAACAATCAACAGCACATGAAAAAACAGATTCTTTACTTGCTGGCTCTTGGATTCATTATCATCCTTGGCTGCCAGAAAGAGGAAAGCTTTGAATTGCCCAGTACCCCGGCCGGCGGAAGCCTGCAGGATGACGCCACCGGTGACTGCCTGCCTAAAACGGTGAATGGTGTATATGCCGTGGGCCAGGCGCTGGTTCCCACCACCAACACGATGACGGTTGCAGTCAATGTGACCAAGACCGGTACATATACTGTTTATACGGATACAGTGAATGGTTATTTTTTCCGTACCACGGGAACATTTACTGCGTTAGGAACCGCCAATGTCACGCTCCGCGGTAACGGAACGCCCATTGCACTTGGCACCAATAACTTTGTGGTAACTTTTGATACGACTGTTTGTGATATACAGGTAACGGTGACATCTCCTGCCGTTTTCACGCTGGCGGGCGCCCCCAATGCCTGCACCACACCGGTTATTGCAGGCAATTACGGGAAGGATATTCCCCTGACGGCCGCCAATACCGTTACGCTGAATGTTAATGTAACTACCGCAGGAAATTATAATATTACCACCTCGGCGGTGAACGGAATGACCTTTAGCGGTTCCGGAACACTTGCGGTGGGCGCGCAAACCATTTTATTGACGGGTACGGGTACGCCTACCACCGCCGGGGCGAATACGATACCCGTTACTGTCGGCACATCCACCTGCAGTTTTACGATCACGGTAGCTGCCCCGGGGGTGGGCACGTTGGGCGGAGCGGGAGGAGCCTGTGCCCCGATCACAGTTAACGGTACCTATACAGCAGGAACCCCGCTTGATGCAACTAATACGGTTACTGTGCAGGTCAATGTTACAACTGCCGGAGCATTCACCATTACTACCAATACGGTTGGCGGAATGAGCTTTTCGTTTAGCGGAAATCTTGCGGTAGGAACACAAACAGTGAACTTACTGGGAACCGGCACACCTGCCGGAACCGGTGCTCAGAATTTTACAGTGACACTTGGTACTGGTACATGTACATTTTCAATCCCGCTAGCCGGACCCGGTGTGGGCACCCTTGGAGGCGCGGGAGGCACCTGTACGCCTTCAACAGTTAACGGCACCTACCAGGCAGGAACAGCGCTCGGCGCGGGTAATACGGTAGATGTCCAGGTGACAGTTACCACGGCCGGCTCTTTCAATATCACCACCAATACCGTGAACGGTTATAGTTTCGCATTTTCCGGCAACCTTGCATTGGGAGCGCAAACGGTAACACTTGTCGGAACCGGCACACCCACTGCGGCGGGTTCCAATGTCTTTACCGTTACGGTACCAGGCACGCCCGCCAGCACCTGTACATTTACAGTTACTGTTGCAGCGGCACCCCCCATGGATTATTATCCGAGAACCACGAACAGCAACTGGAGCTATGAGTGGGATGACCTGCCAGATGATTCACTGCTGGTCAATGTGATCGCGAACACTCATAGCGCCAACGGAAATACGTATAATATATTCATGGAGACCATAGATATTAGCGGCGGCTTTGACTCGTCCGGGTATTACCGGAAGGCAGGTAACGATTATTTCCAGTGGATGAACCTAGCTGACTATGGCCTTGACAATCCATTATGGACCGAACTTAATTTCCTTAAGGATAATCAAACGGTCGGGTTTACCTGGACTACCAGCGGCTACACCGGTACTATCCTGGGAACTCCAATCACCATCCGGATAAGGTATACGATAACACAACAGAATGGAACTTCTACGGTAGTAACATCTACTGGCAGTACACCATACAATAATACGATTATTGTTAAAGAAGAAATTGAGCAGTTTGTCGGTGGAATCTGGGTGTCGATGACTTCCACCGTCGGACGAAATGAGAATTATTATTCAAGAGGAGTCGGACTGATCCAGCAATACTATTATGACGGAAGCGGAGTACTTAATACCAAGTTTGAAATGAGACGTTCTCAGGTGTTTTAGACTTAGAATTTACTAAATAAGAAAAGGCTGCCACTGGCAGCCTTTTCTTATTTATCAGAATCCTTTTTTCTTTCCTGACTCAAGCGCCGGTAATTTAAAATCATCCACGGCGCTTTTCTGGGAGATCATTTTTTCGATATCCTCGATCTTCCGGGGTGCAAAATGGGAGAGGAGTTCGTAACCGTCCTGTGTGATCAGCAGGTCATCTTCGATACGTACGGCTATGCTCCACCATTTTTTATCGCAATCGCTTCCTTCGGGAATATAGATACCGGGTTCAATGGTGATCACCATATCCTTTTTGAGCTTATCATAAGTGCCGCGGTCATGCACATCCAGGCCGATATGGTGTCCCAGCCCGTGCGGGAAATATTTACCGGCATCTGATTTATTTTTTATAATTCCCAGTTTCAGCAATCCTTCGGCGATCGTGTTTTTGGCGGCGGCGCTTGCATCGGCCCATTTGGAACCATCGCGCAATGTTTTAAAGGCGGCTTCCTGGGCATCATATACCAGTTGGTAAATGGCCCTTTCTTCCGCGGAGAATTTTCCGTCTGCCGGGATCGTCCTCGTCACATCCGCCGTATAACCATGGTATTCGGCGCCCACATCCATCAACAGCAGTTCACCGCCGATCTTCGTCTTGGAGTTTTCCATATAGTGAAGGGTACAACCATTTTCACCGGATCCGATAATGGATCCGTATCCCACATTTTCCGCTCCATGCTTCTTGTGTACATATTCCTGCAAACCCTGGATCTCCAGTTCACTCATATTGGCATGGATCGCTTTCATGGCTTCATTATGACCCTGGCAGGATATCTCCACCGCTTTGCGGAGCAGGTCCATTTCCTGGGGGGTCTTTATTTCCCGCAGGGAAGCCGTCAGCTTATGATAAAGACGGTCGTCAAATTTATTCTGCAGGCTCATTTGCGCGGGCATGCCTGATTTTTGTTTGAACAGTTGCATCAGGTCGTAGAGGTCTGCCTTGTCGTAACCATTGGGTACATCTATCGGCAATTTATCACAGAGGACCTTGGTGAATTTGGTAAGATCGAGTTTCAGGTTTTTGAATTCCTCCCCGTTGTAAACCGCTTGGAAACCCAGTTTGGTCTTTGC
>CAZEZE010000301.1:0-3874 GCA_964516445.1 uncultured Chitinophaga sp.
GCAATTATGCAGCTATATCGTGTTCAACAGTGGCAGCCGGCAGGATGCGGAGGATATATTCCAGGAGGTAATGGTGAGTTTTATCGACCTGGTCCAAAAAGACAGGTTCAGAGGAGATTCGAGCATCAAGACTTTTCTTTTTTCCATGAACCGTCATACCTGGCTGAATGAACTGAAAAGGAGAGGGAGGCAATTGGCCCGTGAGGAAAAATATGAAAAGAGCCAGGAAAGGGTTGAAAAAGATACCGCACTGCTGATCGCAGACAGGGAAGAAAAAGCAGCGATCGCCGCCCTGGTTGGGGCGCTCGGGGAGACCTGCCGGAAGATACTGGTGCTTTTTTACTACGAGAATCTTTCCATGCGGGAGATCCTGGAAGCGACCGATTATGAAAATGAACAGGTAGTACGAAATAAAAAGTACAAATGCCTGAAACAACTGGAGCAAATGCTGAACGAAAAACCAAATCTGAAACAAACCCTGAAAAATTTTTTGCATGGATAATTCTACTCACGGGATGTCTGAACAACTGGTACGATATATGGATGGCGAATTATCCGGTGACGATAAGAAAGCCGTGGAAGATTTACTGGCATCTGATCCGGAGCTGAAAGCCGAACTGGAAAGCCTGGAGCATACCCGGTCAGCGGTACGGTATTACGGGATCCAGCAAAAAGTTGGGGCCGTTCACGGAAAAATAATGGAGGAATTGTCCTCTCCGGTTGTGAAAATGAGTTCAGGGAAAAAATTCCTTCGGTACAGCCTTGCCGCCGCCGCCAGTATCGTGTTGCTGGTGGGTGCTTACCTGGCATACAATTTCTTTACTTTATCACCCAACAAGGTATTTTCCGCCAACTATAATACCTATGAACTGAGCACGCTTCGGGATGGCGGTGATCCGGAATCCACAAGGGCCGAAAAAGCCTACCGTGAAAAGGATTATAAAGAGGTGGTGCGGTTGCATGATGCAGGTGTTGAATTAACTCCCCGGACCGAATTCCTCTGCGGAGTGGCTTCGCTTGAATTGAATGACGATGCAAAAGCCATTAAATGTTTCCGGGAAGTGCTGGATGCCGCTGCGGAGAGCGGGCAGGCAGTATTAAAGGATGAATCTGAATATTATCTGTCACTGAGCTATATAAGGAACAGGGACTATGATTTTGCCCTTCCGATCCTGGTTAAAATAAAGAATGACCCCGATCATAAATATAACCGTTCCGTTAGTTCACGTATGATATGGAAGGTAAAAATGCTAAAATGGAGATAGAGCTTGCCAGTGGTTAATGGTGACCTCTCCCGGTAACGGGGGAGGCTTTTTTTTGTGTAAAGGCAGAAGAACCAAAGAAACAAGTTCCAAAGAAATAAGAAATCAAAAATAACGTCTTACTGTGTATCGCTTACTTCTCGTGGCTAATAGCAAATAGCTAATAGCTATTAGCTCGCAGCTCATTCCCGATCACACTTACAAAAGCAGAAGTTACATCTCTCTCCCCGGTATTTACTGTAATGGAAATGATCATTGTGCAATGAAAACAAAAAATATGAATTATAATCTGAAATTATCCTTGTTGCCTGTCCTGGCTGTATCTGTCTTGATTTACTCCTGTCAGAAAGAGAATGCAGGTGGCCATGACAACCTCAGCCAGCCGCATACGGTGGCTATTTATCTTACCGATCATGCAACCCCTGTATTTGACAGTGTGTTCATTGACCTGCAACGGCTGGAAGTGAAAGTGGAAGATGATACAATTCCGAACGGAGGCTGGATCAGTATGGGGATTCGTCCGGGTGTTTATAATATCCTTCGTTTCCGTAACGGGCTTGATACGCTATTCGCAACAGGTACAATTCCCAATGCAAGGATAAAAAAAATCAGGCTTACGCTGGGATTGCAGAATGCTGCCATGTTAAACGGGCAAAGCTTTCCGCTTCGTGTCAAGGACGAAGACCGGGAGGTAGAACTCAACCTGTACAGCAGGCAATTTGAGATTACCGGTAACGGGCAGGTACTGTTCTGGATCGATTTTGATGCCGGCAACTCCATACAGGTTGATAACAGCGGTTCCGGGAATAATAACGGGTATCGTCTTCGTTCGCATCTCAGGATATTTTCAAGAAGCCATTCCGGAAAGATCGAGGGAAAAGTATTCCCGGCGGGAGCTGACGCTATCATAAAGGCATTTATTGGGACGGATACAGCTACTGCCATCCCGGAAAATAATGGTGAGTTTAAGATCGTGGGATTGAATGCGGGCACGTATTCAGTTTTGTATGACGGGCAAAACAGTTACCGTGATACCCTGGTTAATAATATAGTGGTACGAAACAGGGAAGACACGCATTTGCCTGCGATTACCCTTCATCAATAATATTTAACCTGTGTAAAACCAAACTGCTGCTGCAGCATTAGTCCTGCCGTTTCCTGACCGGCAGGACCTTTCTTTTATAATAGTAATATCCCAGCAGAATTGACACAATACCCAGCGCTACCCAGGGCCAGTTGCTTCGCTTATGGTCCGGTTCGTATTCGCCGATCAGCACCAGGGGCGCCCAGAAGTTGGGCGTTTTTAGGGAAGGGTCTATTTCGGGATTGTTCAGCAGGTCGATCTTGGCCATTTGCAGTGCCTTATCCCTTGTTTCGTTACGTCCCAGGTAATAATGCAGTCGTTGGGTGATAAAAGCAGTTGACCTGTCTTCAGCTTTCCATAAGGAGGTGATTATATTCGGACAGCCTGCATACGCAAATGCGCGGGATAAACTCATCAGTCCCTCGCCCTTTATCAATTGGCCTGTACCTGTTTCGCAGGCGCTCAGTATTACCAGGCTGGTGCTGTCCAGTTGCAGGTCATAGATCTCCCGGGCATAGAGTCGTGAATCCTTATTGCCGGGATAGAAGGATATGAATGAACGCAACGGGTCCTGGTTGTCCGCGCTGGCATGCGTGGCAAAATGGATCACCTGGTACCGGTTGGCCAGCCGGAAAAAATTATTCTTATTGGCCGCACTGTCTTGCAGGCTTATGCCATTGAGTTGACTTACCTCCTCACGGGAAGCCGGCAGTTTACTGAGCGAGTAGGATGTATCCCTGTAACCGGCGCTGACAAAGGGTGCAATGGATAAAATTTGGGGGGAGAATTTGGAAGGCGGTTTACCTCCCAGTAACGCTGTGGAGTACTGGTACTGGATGGCGAATTTTTGCAACAGGTAATTTCCTTTTTCGTCCTCCAGCGCCTCAAAAGGGAGGTAATGCAATTCGTCGTCGGGGATGATGATGAGCCGTCGCGATTGAAGCAATGAAGAAAGGGCCGGGGAAACGAGCATTTTGTAAAGCCATGTTGCAGCACCGGAACCTGCATATCGGCGATCGGATGACGGCTGATGCAGGGCATTCCTGAGGATTTCAATTTCCGAATAAAATTTACGGTTGATAGGTACCTGGAAATACTCAAAACGGTTGGCCGTGATCACCAGCCCAAGCAATTCTTCATCAGAAAGATGAAAAGAAAGAATGGCCGTGGTTTTATCCAGCATGCGGTGCAACTGGCGTACGGAAGGGATCTTTTCAGCCGCCAGCAATTCTTTGTTCCGGGGATCGGCTTTGATCAGCTCCCTGATTTTTTCCAGTTCGATTTCGTGATCCCGGATACGGCTGTGCAGGCTGGCAAGCTGAAGGCTATCCGTCATACCCGCCGCTTTTAACGAAAGCCTTGTGATAGCTGTTTTGACAGCGGATTCCCTGTTGAATAATTCATTGTTCTTCCTGCCTGTTGCGGCGAGTTCCTGTAACCTGAGGTTCAGTGAAAGAACGGAGGCTTTATTCCGCTGGTCAAAGAAATAGACCTCTTCCAGGTATTCTTTTTTCTGGGTGAGTTTAAA
>CAZEZE010000302.1:0-3854 GCA_964516445.1 uncultured Chitinophaga sp.
TATAAACGCTGAGGAAATTATCCCCGTATTCCAGCCCGTGCGCGATACCGGCGCCAAGGGCATAGATATTTTTTAACACGGCGGCATACTGAACCCCCAGTATGTCATGGTTCACGATCGTATTGATATAGGAAAGGGTGAAGTGGGAAGCCAGTTCCGATGCCATCTGTATATCTGTTCCGGAAAAGGTGAGATAGGACAATTTTTCGGCTGCTACTTCTTCGGCATGACAGGGACCCAGTACCGCAAAATAATCTTCAAGGGGCAGACCGAATTCCTGCTGCATATAATAATTAAGCAGGATATTCTTTTCGGGTAAAAGTCCCTTGATGGCAGAGATCACTTTTTTATTCTTCCAGTCGGCAGGTGTTAGTCCCGCCAGGCTTGCAGCCGCATAAGCCGAGGGAACAGCGATCACCAGCACATCTGATTTTTGAACAACCTCTTTAACACTGGAAGACATGGAAAGCAGGGAAACATCAAATCCCGCCGAACTCAGGTAACGCGGATTATGATGCCGCTCGAGGATATGGCCGATCACCTGCTCATCCCTGATCCACCAGTTGATGGCATGTTTCTTATCCGTAAGGATCTTGGCCAAGGCCGTGGCCCAGCTGCCGCCGCCGATGATTCCAAAATTCATGTTCAAACTTAAGTATTATTATTAAGGGCTAGTGGTGAGTGGCTAGTGGGTAGTGGGTAGTGGGTAGTGTACTTAATTCTGAAATTTCTTAAAGAATCCGAAGATTTCCTTCAGGTCTCCAAAGTTTTGGCAATTCGATAAACTATAGTGTTATATGCAATAAGGGTACCCCCACTCGCCACTCCCTACTAGCTACCCGAAGATTTCCTTTAGGCCTCTAAAGTGATAACTGTTCGAATAGCTGTATAGTTTTTTACAATAAGGGCAACCCCCTACTAGCCACTTGCCACTAGCCACTCGCCAAAAAAAATCTATTTTTCAAAAAGTTTATCCTTCGCCACCACCTTTACCTTCGTCCCCGTCTTCAATGTTTTACTTATGGCATTATAAGGACCCATCACCACTTCATCCCCGGCATTCAGACCGCTGAGCACTTCGATATAATTAATATCCTGGATGCCGGATTTCACCACAACCTTTTTGACGGTTTGATCCGGTTGCACGACAAACACCACTTCTTCCAGTTCATCATCATAACCGTTACCGGTTTGATCAGCGGCATCCTCATCCCTTGTCTCCTTTTCCTCTTTCTTTTTATCCTCCATACTCTTGTCGCTGCCCTTCACCCTTGCATTCACGGCAGTGATAGGAACAGCCAGTACATTATCCACTCTCTTGGTCTTGATATCCGCACTGGCATTCATACCCGGGCGGAAAGGAAAAGTTTTGGAAGCCAGGTCCTGGTAAGAGGATTTATCCAGCCTGATACGCACTTCATAATTCGTAACATCATTGGACGTGAGCGCCGAACCTGTTTTCGTACTGCTCGCGATCTTGGTCACGATCCCTTTAAACTTGCGGTTATTATAGGCATCCACTTCCACATCGGCGGAATCCCCGATATTTATCTTTACGATATCGTTCTCTCCCACATCCACCCTTACTTCCAGAACGCTCATATCGGCCACCGTCATCATTTCGGTTCCCACATTAAAACTGTTTCCCGCAACACGTTCCCCCTTTTTTATTTTCAGGGAAGAGATCACACCGTCCATCGGGGCGGTAAGCGTGGTACGGCTAAGATCCTTGTTCGCTTTATTCAATCCAACCTGCGAAGTCTGAACGTTTGCCCTGAGGCTCCTGATATTCTGCTGTGCTGCATTATAATTCGACTTTGCAGAACGGAGGGTTGTCTCATATTGCTCCAGTTCTGCTTTGGAGATCACTTTATCATCGTAGAGCTGTTTGTTCCGGTCAAAGGTTTGCTGGGCCAGGTCCATATTAGCCTTCAGGGCATCCAGGGCAGCGCTGCTGTTATCAACTGTAGCCGAAGTTTGATTGACCCGTGAGGCGGCCTCATCCCGCTGCAGGGAATAGATATCAGCATAGATACGCGCCAGCACCTGCCCCCGCTTTACACTATCCCCTTCTTCCACATTCAGTTCAGTGATCTCTCCCGATATATCGGGACTGATCTTCACTTCCACCTCGGGGTATACCTTTCCACTGGCATTGACGGATTCGATGATGGTGCGTTTGGCGGCTTTCTCGGTCGCTACTTTTTCCGCTTCATCACCGCCGGTTATTTTACTGATAATCAGGAAGGCGATCAGCAATATCCCGGCAATGATCAAAAACCATTTAAGTTTTTTACGCCGTCCCCGCTTTGCGGTTGATTTACCGGTTCCGGTATTCTGAGAAGTCATTTATTAATTTTTTTAAACCGTATAATTTTTTGCAATTCCCAACTCTATTGATTCCTTCGTACAATTTAACTTTCGGGTTCCAAGGTCTCCCCGCGGGGGATCCCCGGTTATTATCGGGATTGAAGGCCCTAAAGTTTTAATCCCTTCCCCTTATAAAATTCCAGCAACTTCATTTTAAATACATAATCATATTGCGAATACAAGGCCTGGATCTTAGCCCTGGCTACATTATTCTGGCTGCTGATCAGGTCATAGGTTGACAAGAGGTTTACATCATATCTTTTCTTCGCGAAATCATAGGCTTTTTCCGCTGTCTGTACCGATTTCTTATCGGCATTGAATTTTTGCATGGCGGCTACCGCGTCATTATAGGCTTTGTAGATATCCTGCTTCAACTGCATATCGTCCTGTTCTTTTTGCAGTTCCAACTGCTGCAGGTTTAGCTTGGAACGATCCCAGGCCGTACGTGCGGAACGGCCGTTCAGGATGGGGACACTAACGCCAATACCAACCGTCCACCCGAAATTATTACCAAGCTGGCTTCTAAACGAACCCGGTTTGAAATATCCCACTATGTCTGTTCCGGGAGTATATTTTGGTATTTCAACAGGGTAATAGATACCACCGCCTGCATCTGCCCTGGCTCCGGAGGCGCTAAAGCCACTGAATACCTGGCTGTAAATAGGCGTTTTAAAAAAGATCGCGTTATCGGCAAGACTGCCAAAGGCTGAAAAACTGGGATATAAGCCTGCCTTTGCAGCCGAAATAGATTTATTGGCCGACTGTATCCGCAGAGCATTCACTTTTTGTTGCGGTAATGCGGATAAAGCCATGGTATAAACAGTCTCCGGTAGCATATCTGCCAGCGGTTCGATGGGGATGCGGTCAACAGGCGGTGTTTCGATCTCAAAAGAGGCTCCGGCATCGAGGTTCAGCAGGGCTTTCATCTGCAAAATGAACTGCAGTACCGTTGACTCTGCTGTTACCAGCGAAGAACTGTCACGTGCCAGTTGGGCTTCCAGTTCCGCGGCATTCAGTTCAGGCAAGGCGCCGGCATCCACTCTTTTCCTTGTGGCGAGTAATTGATCGGCAGTCTGGCTCACCTGTACCCGGGCAAGACCTGCCTGCTCCTTTGAAAGTAATATCTGGAGATAAGCTACGGCCACATTCAGGGCAATATCATCCTTTGCCTTCTGAATCTGTAGTTTGTCAGCCTCCCAGGTCAGGCGGCTGGCCTCCGTGGTATTTTTCTTAGAGAACCAGTTAAAAATGGTAACCCCGGATTGCAACTGCATACCGATATTCAGGAAATTATTGTCTTCCAGGATACCCGTAGTGGGGTTTTCTGAGCGGCCAAGGCGATAACCCGTGCTTCCGCTGAAATTCAGGGAAGGAAGCTGGCTGGCCTTGTTCTGTATGTAAGTAAGCTGGGAAAAACGGGATTGCAGATCGGATTGCCTTACGGATATATTGTTCTTCAAGGCGTGGTCAACGCAGCGGATGAT
>CAZEZE010000303.1:0-3841 GCA_964516445.1 uncultured Chitinophaga sp.
AATTATTCTTATTGATATCGATCACCATGCTCATCATCTTACGGGCATTTTCTTTCATAGGTTCCGCGTCCGAAACATAATCAAGACTGTCTTTGAACCCTTTGACCGGCACATGGCAGAATTCGCATTTTACGCCGAGGGCAACATTATAGGTCTGCATTATGCTATCCAGCTTTGCATCACTGATATCTTTTGGCAAGACCTTCAGGTTCCTTTCCTTCTGAAAAGGCGCCCTTACCGCTGCCACCCCAAGAAGTACAAAGGCAATGAGTGCAGCCATTATCTTCCATTTAATGTTTTTCCGCATCATAGCACAGACGATTATTCAATGATTTACGTGGCAGCCTTTTGTTAAAATTACTTCCCGATCCAGCGCTGGAAAAATTCATAGGTCCGGAGCATCTGGTCGATCCTTTGGCGGTTATTTCCACTGCGGGTCAGTTCATGAGTGCCTCCCGGATGTCTTACATACTCTACGGGCCGTCCCAGCACTTTTAAGCTTTTATACAACATCTCGCTCTGCACAAACCCGGTACGCCGGTCATTATCGCCATGAAAAATGATATAGGGTGTACGGATGTTTTGCACATAATTAATCGGAGATTCCCTCTCAAGTGTTGCCCTTGCCGCAGGTTCCCAGGGATACCCGCTAAAATAATTCGGCACCAGCCGCCAGGCATTCCCCTCGCCGAAGAAGGTGAGCAGGTCATATACACCTCTTTGTGAACAGGCCGCCGCAAAACGCTGGTCGTGGGCAATGATCCAGGCCACGAGGTAGCCGGCATATGACCCACCCGTAACAAGGAGTTTTGACGTATCAGCCCAGCCCTCCGCAACAGTCTTATCCAGGGCGGTCAGCACATCACTGGTAGGACCAGCTCCCCAGTCGTTGATATTCCCTCTTAAAAAATCGAGCCCGTATCCACCGCTCCCCCGCGGATTGCAAAAAACTACGCCGTATCCTTTGCTGCAGAAATACTGGTATTCATGCCACATGCTGCTTTCGCCGGGGCCCCACATGGCCGACGGGCCACCATGTATCTCCAGTAACAACGGGTATTTTTTTCCCGCTTCGTAGTTGGCCGGCTTCATCACCCAGTATTCAATGGTCATTCCTTTTTCATTGGTAAAACTGTGTTTTTCCGGCAGGCTCAGTTTCTTTGATCGGATCCATTCCGTATTGAATGAACTGATGCGTTGCTGATCTTTTGCCGCCGCATCAGCACGGTAAATCTCAAAAGGGCTGGCGGGTTCCGTTTTTACCATCAGCAGTTTATCATTTTCCAGTGCGAAACTGCTGATACCGCTGTTATGGTCCGTAAGCTGTTCCACTTTTTTAGTGCTGACTTCGGCACGGTACAGGGGCTGCCCGCCATTGCTCTGGGCTGAGAAGTATATGTATTTTTCATCGGCCGACCAGGCGACATTCCCCTTATTCCTGTCGAACACGATATCCATTTTATCTTTTACGGTCCCGTTGACGGGCATGATGGCCAGTGCGGGTATGCTTACAAAGGAAGTGTTGCCATACTGGAAAGCCAGCCATTTTCCCGAGGGTGAAATGCGGGGGTTCGAATAATTCTTTCCGGGTTCACCAAGGATCTTCCGAAGATTGCTCCCGTCTGCATTCACCAGAAAGATCTCTCCTTCAAGCACGCGGTCGGGATGTTGTGCTTCATCCATATTTCCGGATAATACCAGTTGTTTACCATCCGGTAAGAATTCGGCTGCGCCAAAGCGGTAGAATCCTTTTGTAATCGCAATTGGCTGAGCATCGGGTCTGGCTTCCATGATGAACAGGTGGCTAAAACTCAACTCGGCATTCACATCCGTTTCATCCAGGAAATTGAGTTTGTTGACCACTTTGGCTTTTTTGTCATTTGCATTATTATCAAGGTAGGCACGTATTTCTTCCAAATTCCCATCGGGGTCTGCTTTCGCGGAAGAGGCTTTCAAATGGCTGTTCTTTTCAAACCCGGGTTTTTCCATCGGCCATTCAGGAACTCCTTTCCCGGGGTTTAACACAGAATCCTTCAACAGGTCCTTCAGGGAAAGAGAGGAAGTAAAAAGCAGTTGCTTGCCATCGGGACTGAAGCGGGGACTGCCCGCGCCATATTTATATTTTGTGAGCTGGATGGCCTCGCCTCCTTCCAGGGAAAGTAAAAAGATCTGTCCCCTTCCGTCAACTGCCCTTACAAAAGCGATCTGTTTACCGTCTGGACTGAATACCGGCTGTGAGGAATTTTCCTTCCCGGTGAGTTGCCGGGGAGACGAACCGCCGTCGGTCCCGGTCATCCATATCTGTGTAACATATTTATACTCCAGTTTACTCTCACCTTCAGGTTCGATGGCCGTTACGGTAAAAACAGCCCTGCTTCCGTCTCTGTTAAGCGCGATATTCCCGGCCGACCTGATCTTTAGCATATCGGTCACTTTCACTGGTTCTTTCCCACTCTGGGCAAAACAGATGATGGCCGACAGCCACCAAAAAATGGTCAATACGATCCGCTGCATACTGTAAAAATTTAGATGCCTGAATATACGATTTCATGGTTGTTTCCAGCTTTGGCAAATGACAAAAGGCAGGGTTCTTTACATTTGAGAATAAAATATACTTACCATGAGCGATCTAGTACAGGAATTCAATGATTACCGAAGTCGTATGAACGAGGTCATCCTCAGCAAAAACAACCTTGTCATCAAACGTCTCTGGAACCTCGATACCAACACCTATGCCGAAGGAGCGCTGGATGTAAAGACCAAGGAAATGCTCGGGCTGGTGGCCAGCATGGTGCTGCGCTGCGATGACTGCATCAAGTACCACCTGGGCAAAACCCATGAACTGGGTGTTACTTCCCAACAGGTATATGAAGTATTTGCGGTCGCTAATATCGTGGGCGGGACGATCGTGGTGCCGCATACGAGGAGGGCAGCTGAATATTGGGAGGAGCTCGAAAATGTCGAACAGAAGAACAAGGAATGATGAAGACAGAAGTTCGGAGTTTTCCTAATTTCCAGGTTTTCACTGCCATTGAAGGTGCGGTTAAACATGACATAGGAAAAAAGCAGTATCTAATGGTCAATTACTCTTTTTCATAACTGGGGAACATACCAATTTTGACAGAAATCAACTTTGTTAAATGCTCCCATTTCGCAAAGAACCGGGCTATCCGCCTTAAGAATAATGAACAGATTAAAAAGGAGTGATGAAGTTTGAGGTGCTGGGATTCCAAATTTATTGATTTGTGACAACAGGTAGAAAATATGACCTTGAGGAAAGATTGATCAGCTTTGCCAGTAATGCCATAGACATTTCAGAATCCCTTCCCAAAACATTTGCCGGAAATCACATCGCCTCACAACTGGTTCGCTCTTCCACTTCACCAGCCTTAAATTATGGAGAGGCCCAGGCGGCGGAAAGCCGCAATGACTTTATCCATAAAATGAAAATCTGTCTAAAGGAGCTTAGGGAGACCTTTATCTGTTTGCGGCTGATAGATAAAAAACTATGGTGTAATAACGGCAAACTCCGTTCTTTAATACTGGAAAACAATGCGCTTATTTCCATCTTTGTTTCGAGCCTGAAAACAGCCCAAAATAACAGGAAATGAGGTACCTGACTTCGAAATTCTGAAATCATTGTTCGACATTCTTATTTCAATTAAATTTGTACGAATTCGAAAGTATATGAGTGAAACTACCACAGCTCCGTCCCTTACCGCCAAAGATTTCGCCACCGACCAGGAGGTGCGCTGGTGCCCCGGATGCGGGGACTATTCCATCCTTGCCCAGGTGCAGAAAGTGATGCCCACCCTCGGGATCCCCCGTGAAAACATCGTGA
>CAZEZE010000304.1:0-3817 GCA_964516445.1 uncultured Chitinophaga sp.
AGATCCCGCCCGTATAATGCCCGACCCGGATATCCGCCACCAGGACATTATCCATCGGCACTTTTGAATGATCCCAGTTGAGCGTCACCTGTGCGTTGCCTCCACTCACTTTATCCACCTGCCAGTACTCCGCTCCTCTTATTTTGACCAGCGGGGATACCATATTGTATATATCCGGGGTATTGGTATAATAACGGGCATTGAATTCAGATGCGGCGGAAAGGCCGGACAAACTTACCGACCGAAGGTAGCTATTGTCACCCACCGGGAAAGTGAAGTCTGTATTCCCGTTTTTCTTCACCCAGCCTGTCGCATGGCGGCTGTCGTTGCTGCCGCTGTGGGAAGAACCTGCCTCATAAATGAGATAGTTCGGAGTGGCAGAGGAGTGAATAAACCCGGCTGTAAAACTGTGTGCACCACCTACACTCAGGTCATTATTCAGTGTGATGCCGGAGCTATTGTCAGTAACAAGATCATTCGTTTTAAATGTTTGTGTGCCATTCAACGCCTGGGCGGCTGTGCCATTCAGGTGAAGACTGCCTGTGCCGGCTGTCATAGCTGGTTCATCATTTGTCAGGTTCCCTTTTACAACCAACGTCCCGTTGTTGACCAGCACAGCCGAAGATGAATTGGTCATGCTGCCATAGCAAACCAGTGCTGCACCGGCATGTAACCGGAGCGCTCCGTTGTTCTGAAAAGGTTGCTGGGCATTCACCGCACAATAATGCAGGACATACAGCAACAGAAATGTTTCTTTTTTCATATACCGTTATTGTGTGTTAGCATACCACTGTATATCCTGTATCTTGACCACTTTGCCGTTACTCGAAGCATTCGAATAATAGATCTCAAAATAGTCACCTGCAGATACATCCGGCAGGTAAGCGATAAAGGAAAACTGGAAAGGCTGATCAGAAGTGGTTACGCGCAATGTAGTTTCACCATATCGCACAGACGAGTTCCCGTTCTTCACGATCCCGATCGATATATTCTGGCTACTGCTGTTCACAGACAAGTTTCCGGAAACAGTAAATAGTGCATCCCTCCTGTTGGTGGGCTGGTAGGTGATTTTATTGTCGGAAATAGTCAGTTTACATGTTTCAGAAGAGGTGTTGGTTCCCCAATCTGACTTGTACCAGGTACCTGAAGTCGTCAGCGTTTTCGTGGTGGAACTGTTTAAGACATTGATAAAGCAATTAGGCCGTTTGTCACCACTACCCGCATTGCTTTCTACAATGGCATTGGCATCCCTGCCATCCGTACGTGTGAAGTCAAATCCTTCAATATATACACCCACATTGTTCCAGGTGTTTCCTGTAATGGAAATACTGTTGAATGAGGTGAAATTTGCGGGCTGGTAAAAAATGGCGGTATCACCGGCATTGGCGTTATAATACCCGCCGGAAGCTAATTGTATAGTGGCAGATGACCCCTTACTCAGGTTTATCCCATAATTACAGGCAATAAAATCGGTTTCAGCCACTTTCACTGTAACACCGGCCACGGCTCCGTGAATAAGAATACCGCTTCCGTTTGCATTCATGATATCCGTTTCAAATACCCAAAGCTCTGCGTTTGTAGAATCCAGTATTGTATTATAAAAGCCGTCAAAGCTGCAATCCTTAACTTCATTGTACGTACCGCTTCCCAGGAATCGTATACAATCCTCCCCCTGGACAGTTCCGTAATTCGCCAGTGTTGTAGCATCAAAACTCAGCATTTTAAAATAACACTCCGACAAACAACGAAACATGGGATTTCCTGTCAAACCGGTGCCGGCATTAATACTGACAACTCCATACGACAATCCCTGGATGGTAAGCGGATAAGGGAGATTGATATCAATCGTTTGGGTCAGTTCAAAATCATGACCCAAACGGATGATTACCGGCTCCGTCATATGTACATCCAAAAACTCAATAGCTTCCTGCAGTGTAACCCAACTCGAATTTTCATCCACTTCCAGTACATGTTCTTCCTGGCTGTTGATGGAAGAGCGGGCAAACCAGTTACCCCCGTGGGCTATGAAAATTTTGGAAACCCACCTTGACAGGTTTGTAGAATCCTGTCCGTCCAGTGTGGCTCCGCCATTTCCTTTAACCGTTACAAGGTCCGTATGAACACCATTATTTTTCACCGTGATGGTCAACCCGTTATCCGCATTCGTCACAGCGGGCAGTGTGACAATAATATCGTTGCTGGCCAGTACGAAGTTTTCTGATTTCGTAAGGGTTGCATTGGCGGTTTTGACCACGGTATTCAAATTACCGTTAGAAATAAATTTCCATTCAGTTCCGTCCCAGTAATAATACCCGTAGGTCAGCGAGCCGGCAGCGTTATAAACAAGCATTCCGGCAGGAACAGTTCCGGATAATGGCGATACCGAGGTTAAGCTTGTAAGCGTTACACGGGGCGCAAGAAAACCTTTATTGCTGCTTTCCATCTCCAGTAAAGAGTTGGGATTAATAGTGGCGGGGTTATCGCCGATCTTTACCTGGGCTTCAGCTGAAATGGCACAAAATAGCAGTGCCGCAATGAACAAATTCTTCATAGCTTGGATTTTTGGATTTCGGATTTTTATCTAACGAGAATTTTATTGTCAACATATTGTATGTTTTGATCGTTGCTTACCAGGCATTCCCGGCATTTGTTATACGTTACCGATTACCTATCAGGTTCCTTTTTTTTTACCTTTTTTCAGCTCGTATTCATAGTTTATACCCAGGATGACGTATTGCCCTGACCGGAAGGGGCTGAATATGTACAACGGAACTGAAACATTTCCAAAATTGAGACCGGCAAGCAAACCGGGCTGAAAATCATTGGCGCCGTCCTGCCTGGTGAACTGAACAGCAAGTCCTGTAAAAAAATTCCGGGCGATGCTAAACCCGGCTTCAGACCAGCAGAAATAGAAACCAGTTGCGGAATTTGACAGGGACATACTATACTGCATCTGTGAAGACAGGTACCAGTTCTTCCATTCCAGTTCAGTATTGGCTGCCAGTGACAACCCGCTGAAGTTGCCGGCAGAAAATCCAATCATCGGTGTGAAGCTTAACGCAACGTCTTTGCCTGCAGCAAAGGTCCTGCCCCCGTACAGGGAAAAGGTTTTAGTGTCTTCATAATTATACCTCATCTCTGCATAGAATCCGCCGGCCGACTGGTAATGAGCAATGGGCATCCACTGGTACTCGTTGTCACGGTTCAGCTGGTTATAGTTCTCCAACCCGCTTTTCGCCTGGGCAAATGCCGCACTGCAGACCAGGACAAGCAATGCGGCAATGCTAGGATGCTTTTTGTTTGTCTTTGTCAATGGCCTTGGTTTTTTCCAGCACGTTCACTTCGGCAGTGGCGAGCCGGTGCAGTAAATGAATATCCTTTTTGAACGGGTTCCAGTAGAAAATCAGCCGGTCAATGGGTTTCCAGAGAATGACCCAGCTAAACACATCCAGCACATTATGCAGGGCACCGGACATGCGCTCGTCCAGCAATCCGGATACATACGGAAATATGCCCTGGAAAGACAACACAATGAAAAGGCTGATACCCAGCAGCCTGAAAGTTCTTTTCCTGAATTTACGGAACTCTTCTTCTTTAAGTTTCTTTCTGAGTTCAAAGTGATTGCGGATGGCCTGCATCACGGGTGAAACAAAACGCTTGTCCGCATAATCCATGCAGACAACCTGGTATTTAATTACCGCATCACGCCTGGAAGTAAGTAGGTAATTGTTGATGTATTGTTCGAATTCATGATCCAGCTGACGCTTGTATAATGGTGCAGGATCGTGCTGGTTGAAGTAGTCATGTACCGTTTGTT
>CAZEZE010000305.1:0-3796 GCA_964516445.1 uncultured Chitinophaga sp.
ATTGTTTATCCGGGTCATGGCGCCGGAAGCGCCTGCGGAAAGAATATGAGCCGGGAAACCATTGATACCCTGGGTCACCAGAAAAAAGTGAATTATGCTTTGCGCGCCAATATGACCAAGGATGAATTCATCAAAGAAGTTACAGCAGGGTTGGTGGAGCCTCCGCAATATTTCCCCTATAATGTGCTGATGAACCTGCAGGGTGGGGTGGAAGCGATCGATGATGTCATCGCCCGCGGAAAGAGACCGCTCACTGCGAGGGAATTCCAGACCGTATGGGAGAGTATGGAAGCGCTGGTGCTGGACACCCGCAAAAAAGAAGAATTTGTAGCGGAACATATTCCGGGCTCGATTTTCATCGGTCTTGATGATAATTTTGCTCCCTGGGCCGGCACACTGATACCCGACCTGAAAATGCCTATTCTTTTCCTCGCCGATGTAGGCCGGGAAGAAGAAGTGGTCATCCGTTTATCAAGGGTGGGATATGATAACACCGTGGGTTTCCTGAAAGGAGGAATGATGGCCTGGAAAGAAGGCGGTTATGAAACAACTCTGATCAACGAGATCAGCCCGGATGATTTTGCGACTCTATACGAAATGGACAGCCCGCATGTGAACCTGCTGGATGGGCGACGGAAAAGCGAATTTGAGTCGGAGCATATTGTGGGTGCCGTCAATTTCCCGCTCGACTTTATCAACCAGCATATGGCGCAGCTCGACAGGAACAAGAAGTATTTCATTCATTGCGCCGGGGGCTATCGTTCCGTGATCATGTGTTCCATTCTCCAGGCAAGGGGATTTGAGAACCTGGTCAATATCCGTGGAGGGTACAAGGCGTTGAGCCAGACCGGTCTTAAAAAAACACATTATGTAGAGCCTACAACGATGTTGTAACAGTACATGGTTTTGCCTGGTAAAAACCGGCCTAACGGGCCGGTTTTATTTTGTAAGCTGTTTCATGTTTTACTTCCGTCATTACAAAACTGCTTTGTACAGTACCGATATCCGTCAGTTTCGCCAGTTTGTTGACAATAAAATCATGGTAGGCAGTCATATCGGCGACCACGATCTTTAATAAGTAGTCATAAACCCCGGTCATGTGATAGCATTCCATCACTTCTTCAAACTTCACAATGGCTTTTTCAAAACTGAGCAGGATGGATTGGGCATGTTGTTTTAACTGCACATTGGTGAAGGCCACCAGGCTCTTCCCGATCTTGTTTTTATCGACAATGGCGCAATACCGGGTAATAAAACCCTCCTTTTCCAGGCGACGGATCCGTTCATAGATAGGGGTGATGGTCTTGCCCAGTTTGTCGGCCAGTTCCTTATTGGTCAGCAGGGCGTCCGATTGCAGTAATTCGAGCAGCTGAACGTCCGTTTTATCCAAAAGCATAAAAGATGAATTTGCCAAAAAGGTACAAAAAATAAGATAAAATATCTTGATTTATAGGATAAAGATGGAAAAAAAGATTTGTTTTCCAAAGTAACTAAAGTCATTGTTCCAGGGCGTATTAAATCTCAATTTTAAGTTCAAATCCACAGGTATGAAACACAGAAAATTCTCGCCGGAAACGGAAATGATGGGGTATGGTTACCAGCCTGAACTAAGTGAAGGTGCTGTAAAATGCCCGATCTTTCAAACTTCCACATTTGTTTTTAAGAGCGCTGAAGAAGGAAAGGCCTTTTTTGAGATGGCGCATGGCAAACCGGGTCATGAAGGAGAAAAGATGGGGCTGATTTACAGCCGCATCAACAATCCGGATATGGAGATATTGGAAGAAAGGCTGAAACTATGGGATGGCGGGGAGATGGCTGCGGCATTCTCCAGCGGGATGAGTGCGATCGCCACCACGCTGATGACCTTCCTGAGTCCCGGAGATGTGTTGTTGTACAGCAACCCGCTTTATGGCGGCACGCATAAATTCGTGCATCATATCCTCACGCATTTTGGGGTGGAGGTAATTGGTTTCAGGGCCGGGCAGGACCTGGCTGAAGTAGAGCGGCTACTGGTGGAAAGCGGCCATGCAAAAAAACTGAAGATGATCTTCGTGGAAACACCGGCCAACCCCACCAACGATCTTATTGACATCGGAATGTGCAGTAAGATCGCGGGGAAATATTCAACAGGGGATAAAAAAGTAATGGTAGCGGTAGATAATACCTATATGGGGCCGTTGTGGCAGCATCCGTTGCAACTCGGAGCGGACCTGGCATTGTATTCGGCTACCAAGTATATCGGCGGCCATAGTGATGTCATCGCCGGAGCGGTAGTAGGAAGCAGGGAGTTGATCGGTAAGATCAAGAAGACCCGTACCTTATTCGGTACTATGATCGATCCGCATACCAGCTGGTTACTGATGCGGAGCCTGGAAACCCTCAAAATAAGAATGGAAGCGGCAGCGGCCAATGCAGAAAAAGTGGCGGCTTTTCTATCCCGTCATCCAAAAGTTGAAAAGGTTTATTACCTCGGTTATACCGCCCGAAACAATCCGGACCAGGAAGATATATTCAGGAAGCAATATTTAAGTAACGGCGCTATGCTGAGTTTTGATGTGGCAGGCGGGGAGCAGGAAGCATTTACCTTTCTGAATAACCTACAGCACATTAAGCTTGCTGTAAGTTTGGGCGGAACCGAAAGCCTGGCGGAGCATCCGGCCACAATGACCCATGGAGATGTACCTTTTACTGAAAAACAGGAATTGCATATCACGGAAAAAATGGTTCGGCTGAGCATCGGTATTGAGAATCACCGGGATATTATCTGGGACATTGAGCAGGCGCTGGAAAAAGTTAAGATTCCCGAACCGGAGATTGTATTGTGATATTCATCACGCAGGGGTCTGATTCCTTGTTCTAACTTTGCAGAAATTAATAACCATGGCGACAGTTAAAATGACAACACAGGATTTCAAGGATAAAGTGTTCAATTATGAAACGGAACAGGACTGGAAATACCAGGGAGAACTGCCTGCTATCATTGATTTCTATGCCGACTGGTGTGGTCCCTGCAGAATGGTGGCTCCCGTGCTGGAGGAATTATCAAAAGAGTATGAAGGAAAACTGGTCATCTATAAAGTGGATACCGATGCCGAGCAGGAGCTTTCCGCTGTATTTGGCATCCAGAGCATCCCTACCATGCTGTTCATCGGCTCCGACGGCGAACCTATGATGCAGCCGGGTGCTTATCCCAAACACGTGTTAAAGAAGATCATTGATGAGAAACTGCTGGTACCCGTGAAGGCAGCAGAGTAAAAATGGTTGACAGATTAATAGTTTAGCCTGCCCCGCAATTTCGCGGGGCTTTTTTTCTGATTATCTCCGGCAGATGCGGGCTTTCTTATGCAAGACTCTGAATGAGCAGGACCGGCATGACAACTACTGAAAGAAAGCAGGTTATCTAATGAATGATCATCAGTTCGTTACCTTGATATACCCGTAACCTTTAGCCTGCAGTGATACGATCTCGTAAATAGCATCCGGTACCGTCTTCACACCGGGGAGCAGCATACTTTTTTCCACCTTATGTACTTTCATTGCCTGTTCACAAACGGCAAAGGTTACGTTCTTGCCCGCGGCGAGTTTTTCGATCTCACTGCCAGCTGTTGATTTTTCTTTTTCAACCATGGGCAGCGACTTGCCATAAAAAACCACTTCCAGCCGGGCATCGGGATGAGCTGTAATGATCGAACTGATCCACCGAATGACCCTGCTATCGGTTGCGGTATCGCCGGTAGTAAGGTCAAAAACCGCATGATAGGGCGATGTTTGAGCCAGAGACCCGGATGCTACTAAA
>CAZEZE010000306.1:0-3790 GCA_964516445.1 uncultured Chitinophaga sp.
GGATCCTGCTGTTACCGGAGGAAAGGACAGGGTAATTATTCCATCGCCGGAATTCCAGCTGGAGGTTCTCGCTTGTGCCGCCTACAACATTAGGTATCAGATCGCATTGCAGGTCCATCACGAGGTCGGTATTGATCCGCAACCCGTAGCGGAAGAAAAGGTCGGTCAGGTTCAGGTTCCGGTCGTAAGCGATCGTTTCGGGTTTAAGGGCAAGGCTGTCCTGCTCGGCGATCAGGTTGTCAATAAAGCAAAGCAGTTTGCCGCCCCGCATCACGAACTGGTCAATTTTCAGTTTTTCATCCTCGGTAAAAGACGTTGCGGGTTTCACGATCATCAGCACATCCACTGCATCCGGGATCTTGGTTTGGGCATTCAGGTCGATGGTTCCGAATTCGTAATCCTGCCGGAGCGTTTGCACCATATCATAGGTCCTGCCATCCACCGGCTCCCCGTTGCCCACAGAATAAGCTACCGCAGGTTTGTCACTGCTGGTCAGTTTGTCAAGCGTTTTTACAAACTGGTATTCCATCAATGCTTCGGCGCTATTGATCTCTTCCTGCGAGATGCGGCTGCTGGCACCGGGATAGAGATTCACCAGGGATTGTTTTCCCTTATAACGCATCGTTGCCACCGGGAAGATGATATTGGAACTTTCACCCGCTTTTTTCTGCACCGTAAGATTAATGGGAACGGCCCCCATGCTTACCAGTGAATCACCATAGGTGGTTTTCGTCCCGGGTATTTCATCCAGCGGCGAAATGAACCGGTACCGGATCTTTGAACTGTTCCTGTCCTTCAGCAAGCCGAGGAATTCGCGGGTGGTATTGGCCAGTTTGCGGAAACCGGCGGGAAACTCTCCTTTCAGGAACACATCGATCTGTACTACTTCATCCAGCTTCTTCACCAGGTTCCCCGTTGTCCGGCTAAGCGTGTATCTTTTTTCTTTGGTCAGGTCAACCCTAGCCTGGAAAAAAGTGGCAATATAATTTACCACTACTACTATGATCAGCAGTATCAGCCACCCATACTTTGAGGCAAATATTTTATTGAGAACACTTCTCATGCTTTATTACTCTGTGAAGCCATTTTTTACCCATATCCTCTCACCCCTTAAAACGACCCATTTTTAATTTTTTTCTTATTTAAAAATTTTTGCTTCTTTGGATCTTGTTTCTTGGTTCTTGGAATTTATTTTTTAACAAGGTTCCGCCCCGTCATCACCAAAAACAAAAATATCACCGATAAAAAATAAATAATATCCCTTATATCGATCAGTCCCCGGCTGATGCTCCGGTAATGAAAATCGATACCGGTCATCTCTGCATAATAATCCGCACCACCGCTGAGGGCGGGAAGTTTGCTGATGGCATTGAAACCATAATACAAAAGGGCGCATCCCAGCAACCCAGCGATAAATGCCACCACTGCATTACTGGTTAGACTACTGCAAAAGATACAGATGGCGGTGAATACCGCCGCAAGGAAAAAGAGGCCGATATAAGCCCCGATGGTTGCACCCATATCCAATCCTTCACCCGCGGATAGCCGTTGTATGGAAATAATATATACCAGGGTTGGTAATAAAGCGATGGCAGCTACTGCAAGGCTGCCCAGGTATTTGCCCCCCACGATCTGCCAGCGGCTGAGCGGTCGGGTTAGAAGTATCTCAAAAGTTCCCGTCCTGAACTCATCCGCGAAACTCCGCATATTGATCGCGGGGATCAGTAAAAGGAGGATCCACGGCGCCAGCTGGAAAAAACGGTCGAGTGTGGCATAGCCGAAATCAAAAATGTTATCCTGGAAAAAAAACAGGAGCAACCCGTTGACCAGTAAAAAAACAACGATGGCAATATAACCGGTCAGGCTGCTGAAGAATTGACGGAGTTCTTTTTTACAAACGGATAACATGGAGGTTGACGATGGTGCAATTTAGTGATTATCAGGGGAAAGAACCAAGAACCGAAGAAACAAGATCCAAAAAAAATCTCAAGATCCAAGCTCCAAATAAGCTACAAAAGAAAAATTCAAAAATGGACCTGACTGATTGATAGAAACATTGAAGTACGCAATTGCGTAAAAAAAATAAAACCCAAAAATTGCGGGAACTGGTTTTGATTTTTTACTGGATGCTTCTTTGGTTCTTGTCCAAAGGACTCCTTCGGAGGAGCTTCGGTTCTTGGAACTTTTGCATCATACCGCAAAACTCTCCCCGCACCCGCAGGTCCTGCTGGCATTGGGGTTGCTGAAGTAAAATCCTTTGCCGTTAAGGCCGTCGGAGAAGTCGAGAGTGGTATTAACCAGGTAGAGGAAGCTTTTTAAGTCGGTCACAATTTTTACGCCGTTATCCTCAAATACCTGGTCCATGGGTTTGGACTCATTGTCGAAATCGAGCTTATAGCTAAGCCCGGAGCATCCCCCACCTACTACTCCCACGCGTAAAAAATAGGAAGGGTCGTTGGCGACACCTGCATCGGTCATCAGTTGCCGGACCTTGGCTTTTGCTTTGTCACTTATATAGATAGTGTTTTCTAATGCTACGCTCATAATAATTATGCTAGTGGCTAGTGGGTAGTAGCTGGTGGGATCGGGAACCCCTACTCGCTACTCGTCATCTATTACTTGCTTTTAATGAACAACGGATTCGTCAAACTTCAACTCCGGCATCCCGTTCTTCTTGCGGTAATCGTTGATCGCTGCTTTGATGGCGTCTTCGGCCAGAACGGAACAGTGGATCTTCACCGGGGGTAGGTTCAGTTCCTCCACGATCTCCATATTATCGATCTTCATGGCTTCGTCCACTGACTTGCCTTTCAGCCACTCGGTGGCGAGCGAAGAAGAGGCGATAGCGGAGCCGCATCCAAAGGTCTTGAATTTGGCATCCCTGATCAGACCGGTTGCTTCATCCACTTCGATCTGCAGGCGCATCACGTCACCGCACTCGGGGGCGCCCACCAAACCGGTGCCCACGTTGGTTTTACTCTTATCAAGGGTGCCCACGTTCTTGGGGTTCTGGTAGTGGTCGATCACTTTGTCGCTGTATGCCATAATTATTAGATATTAAATAGTGATTAATGATGAGCCCATTCAATGCTGTTCATATCAATTCCTTCCTTGTACATTTCCCAGAGGGGGCTCATTTCCCTCAGTTTATATACCGTATCCGAAACCTGTTTGATCGTATAGTCGATCTGTTCTTCTGTGGTAAATCTTCCCAGACCGAATCGCAGCGAACTGTGAGCCAGGTCGTCTCCGAGTCCAAGCGCTTTTAACACATAGGACGGTTCCAGTGATGCGGAAGTACAGGCCGACCCGGATGAAAGGGCGATGTTCTTGTTAAAACCCATCATCAGGCCTTCTCCTTCCACGTATTTGAAGGAAATATTGGAAACATGCGGCAGGCGGTATTCCTTGTCGCCGTTGAGATACGCCTCTTCGATCTGTAACAATGCATTTTCCAGTTTATCCCGGAGCGCACGTAAACGCTTTCCTTCTGTTTCCATTTCATTCAGGCAGATCTCGCAGGCTTTGCCAAAACCCACTATTCCGGGAACATTCAGCGTACCGCTTCTCATGCCTCTTTCATGTCCCCCGCCGTCCATCTGCGCGGTCACTTTCACCCGGGGGTTCTTGCGGCGAACATATAACGCACCCACCCCTTTGGGGCCGTACATTTTATGTGCGGTAAAGGCCATTAGGTCAATACCATCCTTGTTGACATCCACCGGTATCTTACCAACAGCCTGGGTGGCATCGCTGAATACCAGCACCCCGTGCTTCCTGGCAATGGCGC
>CAZEZE010000307.1:0-3788 GCA_964516445.1 uncultured Chitinophaga sp.
TCATGATGGCATCGCTCAGCATACTTCCTTTGATCAGTTCTTCAAAAGCCTGGTAATACACAAAACAGGGCCGGCGGAAATGCAGGCGGTATGGCGTACGTCCTCCGTCGCTGATCAGGTAAAAACCAAGTTCGCCGTTTGCACCTTCCACACAGTTGTACACCTCCCCTGCGGGGATCTCTGTTTCTCCCATTATGATCTTGAAATGCCAGATCAGCGCCTCCATCTTCGTGTACACATCCTGTTTAGGAGGAAGATAATACTCCGGAACATCCGCGTGGTAAACATCTGCTTCGGCGCCCTTGAATTCCTGCACTTTCCGGTAGGCCTGTTCCAGGATGCTTAGGCTTTCCCACATCTCTTTCTCCCGCACCAGCCATCGGTCATAATTATCACCGGTGGTTCCTACGGGTATGTTGAACTGAAAATCTTCGTAACTGCTGTAGGGCGAATGCACCCGTACATCATAATCCACTCCGGCGGCGCGGAGGTTCGGACCGGTAAAGCCGTAATTCAATGCCCGTTCGGCGCTGATCGCGCCGGTTCCTATCGTGCGTTCCATGAATATCCGGTTGCGCTGGAAGAGGTTCTCAAATTCTTTCAGCACTCTCGGGTATTCTTTCAGGAATTTCTCCAGTTTCTGAAAAGCGATATCATTGAAATTTCTTTCGAAACCACCGATGCGTCCGATATTGGTGGTGAGCCTGGCCCCGCAAACTTCTTCATAGATCTCATAAATGAGTTCGCGGTATTGCATCACGTACAGAAAACCGGTGTAGGCACCGGCATCCACTCCCGCGATCGAATTACAGATGAGGTGATCGGATATCCTCGACAGTTCCATGATGATGACGCGCAGGTAATCTACCCGTTTGGGCGTTTTTACGCCCAGCAGTTTTTCGCAGGTCAGGTGCCAGCCCATATTGTTAATGGGTGAGGAACAGTAATTCAGCCGGTCGGTAAGCGTGGTGATCTGGGCGAGCGGTCTCCGCTCCGCCAGTTTTTCAAAAGCCCTGTGAATGTAACCGATGGTTTGTTCGGTGGAGACGATCCGCTCACCGTCCAGTTCCAGGATATTCTGCATCACACCATGCGTAGCCGGGTGGGTGGGACCCAGGTTCAGTGTGGTCGTGGTTTTCTCGATCGAGCCTTCCGGTAATTTGATATGTTGTTCGCTCATATCCCAATCCCCTTATGGGAAATATTTTTTATTTATGTTGAACCCCTATGGGGTTCGTATCCGTTTTACATTCCGTTTTTAACCGATGTTTTGCCCCGATGAGGCAATAATACCTTTTGCTTTCAGACACTATACTATCATTAAGAACTTTCTAACCTAAGTCTCTCCTTTAGGCCTGCCCGCCGAAGCGCGCGAAGGCGGTGGAAAGGGGGTGCTGTATTACCTCCCAAACATCTCATCATCCTTATCGATCCTGCTCTGGTCCTCCAGCGGGAATTCTTTCCGCAGGGGGAAATAATCCATCTCTTCCACGTTCAGTATCCGTTTCAGGTTCGGGTGACCCACAAAATTGATCCCGAAGAAATCATAGGTTTCCCTTTCCATCCAGTTGGCCGCGGAAAATAATCCCGTGGCGGTATAGACATCCGGTTGTTCGATCCCCGTAAAAACTTTAAACCGTACGCGTACATTGTCCGGCATATTATGCAGGTGATAGACAACAGCCAGTTCCCTTCCCTTCTTATCCGGGTAATGCACAGCGGTAATATCGGTGAGGAAACGAAATTTCAGTTCTTCGTCATCATAGAGGAAATTGAGGACTTTCAGGTTCAGCTCTTTCGGTGCTTCAAACGTGAGCATGCCATAGGGCTCTTCAAAACCGGAAACCTGTTCTCCGAATTTCTCACTTAAGCGTTGTTTGATATAGTCGTTGGTCAATGACATTTTTAGCTTTGGTGCCTGAGCCGGGAGCTGCGAGGCGTTGATACTGGTTCTAGCTTTCTGAACTCGTAGCTCATAGCTCGTAGCTCGCAGCTATTTTATTGAATACCGTAACTCTCCAGCAATGCTTTATAATGATCCCCGTTCCTTCTCCTCAAACTTTCCTTTCCCACGAGATCCTGTACCCTTAACAACCCGTCAATAATGGCTTCCGGTCTTGGAGGACAACCCGGCACATATACATCCACCGGCACCACCTGGTCGATACCCTGCAAGACGCTGTAAGTATCAAAGATGCCGCCGCTGCTTGCGCAGGCGCCAACCGCCATCACCCAGCGGGGTTCTGCCATTTGCAGGTAAACTTGTTTGACCACAGGGCCCATTTTCTTGGCAATGGTGCCCATGACCATCAGCAGGTCGCACTGGCGGGGAGAAAAACCCACCCGCTCAGAGCCAAACCGGCCCAGGTCATAATGTGAACCCATGGAAGCCATGAACTCAATACCGCAACAGGAAGTGGCGAATGGTAGGGGCCAGATGGAGTTTTTTCTTGCCAGCCCGATCACTTTGTCGAGCGAGGTGGTGAAAAAGCCCTCTCCCTGGTGGCCATCCGGCATATCCACGATACTGATATCCGACTCCAGTGGTTTTTTGATAAGATTGTATGCTACAGGTCGGGACATTGTTCAAATTTGAAAATCAAATAAAGCGGAAAGGTGAAAATGATCTTTCAATAACAACATTCACTTGTATAGGTTTCATTTCCACATACTCACATTTCCACATTCTCACACTAATCCTCCCACTTCAACGCGCCTTTCTTAATTATATATATGAATCCGCAAAAAAAGAATCCTACAAACATCAGTACGGCCCAGAAACCATCCCAACCCAGGTCTTTAAAATTGACGGCATAGGGATAAAAAAAGATCACTTCAACGTCGAACAGCACAAACAGGATAGCGGTAAGAAAATACTTGATTGCCATGGGCTGGCGGGCATCTCCATGGCTTTCAATTCCACTTGTAAAGTTCTGAAGTTTGTCAGAAGTCCTTCTCCTGGGTCCCAGCATATGGGTGACCAGGGTCAAAAAAGCAACGAGTCCTACCGCTATAGCCACCTGTACTGCGACAGGCAAATAAGTTGCGGCATTTTCACTGCCCAGGCCGGTTTGAAGTAAATGAATCATAAGACTTTCTGGGGGCAAAAATAAGGTGGTCGTCTCAAATTTCCCTGATTAAAAGCAGGAAACAACATGATATGAAAAGTCCCCCGCCGTACAGCAAGGGGACTTTCATTTGTAAAAGAAGAAAACCGAGTTATTACCTCATCGTTACAGATCTTTCCGTATCGGATGGGATTTTAGAAGTTCCGGGTTTGGTGGTAGCCGAGGGCTTTGACTGACCCGAGCTTTTGGGCGGTGTCCCTGAGGACCCCGGTTTGGGTGCAGGCATTTTCTTTATCTGGTCAATATAACCCTGGATCGTTGCAGCATTGACAGAATCGGCATCCCTCCACTTGGTAAAGTACTCCAGTGATTTATCCCTGTCTTTTGCCGTATTGATATAATAACCTGCCAGATATCTTACAGAACTAATGTATTCCTTTTTGTATTTAAGGGTATCCTTCAGGCAGAATTCATATAATTTCTCGGCATCCGGAACGGCAATGCTGTCTTTCCTGACGGTATCCAGGGCCTGGCTACTGATATTGAACGCCCAGAGGTAACCATAAGGCTGGTCGGTATATTTCTCCCGCATAACCAGGGCCGCATCCCGCGATTTCGCATAATTCTGGCTGAAATAATTCGCGAGTGTGAGATCAAAATAATCATTGATCGTCGGGTTGGGCTTCAAAGCGGCTGTTGTCCCCTTCCATCAGTGGACTC